>CAYLJQ010000286.1:0-8420 GCA_964383955.1 uncultured Heliomicrobium sp.
CCGGGCGAAAGAGTTCGACCAATTCTTTAAGTTTCTTCCCAATGACTTGCTGCTCTTCGCGAAGCGACAAGCAGCGAATGACTTCTGGAGCAAGCCCGTTCATCAGGGATTTGTAGCCTTTCGCAATGAACTTCTCGTCGTCAAGATCATCAATCTCGACCCCGCGCAACAAGGCCATTGCCCAATCGCGAATCTGCTCGGTTGTACGGTAATTAATTTTCAGATTGCTAGAACGTCCCTGAACATTGATTCCGTAATTGCGCAACGCGACCTTGCCGCCGTATACCCGCTGATGAGCATCTCCGACCAGAAACAGCCCATTTGGCTGCTCCGGAGAAATGGCTCGAATCAATTTCCATTCTTCGGCGTGAAAATCCTGGGCTTCATCCACAATCACCGCGCGGTAGGGTAGCGCCGGTTTCTTATGTTCGATAAATCTGCGTGTTTCCTGGATCACGCCGCCCCAATCACGCATTCCTCGTTTCTTGAGCGCCTGTGTGTAATTTTCAAAAACTTTCCACACCCGCGCACGCTGTGGGCGGCTGAGCGTTCGTCCGCGCCCGGTGCGCAGCACTTTCAGGTATCCTGCCTGATCTTGGATTTCGTTCGACAGTACAACCTGCTCCCATTCCTGCCTGAGAAAGCCGAGGTCAAATTCGAGGACTTCGGCAGCAAGCACAGCCTCTTCCCAGCACTTGTCAAGTTCTTCGCCCGTAGCGATTTTGAATTCAACGCCATGCTTTTTCATAAAGCGGACGGCCCAAGCGTACAGATGAAGGACTTCGATGTGTTCGATCTCCTTGCCGCACAGATTGATCAAGTTCTGTTCGACGTTTTGCGCAAGGTTGGTTGTGTAGGTGGTAAACAGAATTTTGTCGGTTGGCTCGGAGCACAGTGTTTTTGCCAGATGCCTGGCGCGATGCATCGCCACGACCGTCTTGCCAGTTCCTGCGCCGCCGATAGTTTTGGCCGGGCCGTTGAAATTTTTGGTAACCAACCGTTCCTGGCTTGGATGCAGGAACACACGCCACTTTTCCAGCGGCGCGCTCAGAATGGAAGTCAGCTCGTCGTCGCTTTTGATCGTGACAAATCGTCGTCGCGAGTCGGGATGTTCTAGCGCTTTGGCCAAATCAGCATCGTCCACTTTCTCTTTCTTGATGGAGGTGGAAATCGCTTGGCGCACTTCCTCCGGCGAATCTCCTTCGGCAAGCCAGATCAATGCTTCCGCCGCTTCGGCGGGCAGATGCTTTGCCAGAGTGGACAGATCTTCCGGCTTTCGCAGGGCACGCACCGCTGGCAGCAGCACTTCCGGCACGCCAAAAGATAGCAAAACAATGTCATCGAATTGATCCAACAGGCCAGGATGTTTGCTTTTTGCGGCTTTGGGCGAAATGGCTTCCTGCACTTGGGTGACGTTAATGATTTGAAGCGCCCCGGTGATCGGATTGATTTCGAACTTCCGGTCTTTCGCCCAAGCCATCGCCTCGTCATGGTTATCCACCCAGACCAGCACATAAACATCTCCCTCATCGGGATGCAGAATGATTGCGCGGTATTTCTGGTCAATCCGCACCGTCCTGACCTTTGCGTCTTTTACCGAGTGAATCTTTTCGTAGTTGATGGCCGAAGACGTGGGATTGGATTTGAACTTCTCCATGAATTCGCCCACTTTTTTCTGCTGCGCGCGCGGGATGCGCGCATAGGCATCGAGGAAATCACTGCCAAGTGCGACTGTTGGCATAACGCTTTTACTCCGTTAGCAGGGGGCGAAGTTGAGATTCAAGATTGGTCAGGTCAGCCGCAGGAAACACCTTCCAGCCGCGAGATTGAAAAGCCGATACCAGATTGAATTCTTCTGGAAGCAGGACAGCGATTTTTTTCTCCGGCCAGGCGAGTTCGGATTGCGCGCAGATGCGCCCCGATTCATCTTTCAATTCATATCCGACTTCGGGCAGCGGCAAGTTCTTTTCAACCGACAATTCAAGGAAGTCCTTGCATCGCTCATCACACAGATCCAAGGCTCCGGCATATTTAGGAGAAATGGGTTTGGGTTGAGTTGGTGAAAGGGAAGTATCGGTGTGGGCAACAATCGTTTCTTGCGGCAAGCTTTCCGCAAACCCCTTGAAAAAGGCGTAATCCGCACGCTCAACGGTCGCCACCAGAACCGAACGGTCCAAGTAACGATTTCCTCGCTCGCACGAAGTCTCCGGCAGAAACAAACAGGCGTGGCAAGCCGCGCCGTGCAGACTGTCGCTATAAGGATGATGCTCCGCGCAGAGCGGATCGGACGCGCACAATTGCACACCTTCCAGGGCTTGATCCAAATGACGGACCAGCGTTTTGGGATCGCCAAGACTGACCAGTCCCCCCAGAGTTCCTTCGCTGTCAGGCGCGGCGGTATAGAGCAGAATGCCGGCCATCGGTTCGTGCTCGCTGCTTTCCGCGCGCGAATAAATGCGCTCGCGGATGCTGGCTGTCGTGTAGCCGCACTCCAGTGAGAATTGCCGAATCAGCGTGTGCGCCAGGGAATGAAGCAGGACATAACGCAAGGTCGGATAATTCGCTTCCGGCTCCAGGCCGCGGTGATTTCGCCAGCGTTTGTGGGCGTTGAGAAATTCGGAATCAAAGCCCTTTACCTTCTTCAACCAGGCTTGAATCGCATCTTCCGAAAAATGCAGGAAGATACCTTCGCCGCGCACATCCGAAGTCGGAACCCAGCGCGGCAGCGTTCGCCCCAGCGGCGCGCGCTTTTCGTCAGGCAGGTCGGCGATTTCGCTGTAATCGCCGGGCGATTCAATGCGTGTAAACCCAATCAGCGACTGCACCTCGCGCAGTCGCTCCGCCAAAACGACTTTGTGCAGAATGTGCTGGTAACCGTCCGGCGGTTTGACGACTTTCAACTTGAAATCGCGGCTGTTCAGGTTCAAATCGGGGTTTGAAAAGACTTTCCATTCCGGCTCGCGCAGGTCAGCAACATCTTCATCTTCCTTTGCCGCGCCGGAGTTTTTCTTTTCAATGGCACCCCAAATCTGTTCTTCGGAATAGGCCGCCAGGCCGCGCAGCAGTTTGCGTTTCAGCTTCACTTCGCGGGCGCTTTCGCATTCTTCCAACTCCGTCCAATTCTGTTCGATCAACTGCCCCAGCTTGTCCACCGTGGTCGGGATGGAAAGCGCCGACAACATCATTGGAAACCAGCTATTCGATGATCCCAGCAGAATTCCGCGCTGCAGCTCTCTGCAATCCTTATCGGCAAACTTTCGCAGATGCGGCCAGCGCCCACGACAGGGAGGTAACTGAGTTTGGCCGTCAGGACCGAACGCATCGCTCATACGGCGCTTTTGGTCGCACCTGGTGCATTGCACCTGAATATCCGCAACTTCGCCGGATGCGCCGAGTTCGTACAAACGCAACTCGTACTTACAGTCGGTTTTCCCGTGATGCACGTATTCCACCCAGGGAAAATCATCCAGATGGCCGGTCTTACAGGCGACCAGAAAGCGGGCGGGAATCACAGTCGGCGGCTTGGCGGCTTTGCTGCAAATCCGATGAACGTAGCGGCTGCGGTCTTTCCGGTAAGGATCAAGTTTCAATTCAAACAACCCGGAGTGGATTGGCGCGAGCAAGCGGCAGCGCGGGCACAGCAACCATCGTGGGAACGGTGCCACAGGAACACCAATGTGTGCTGCGTCATCAAGTGGATTGGCCTGAAACCCGGTGGATTCCGATGTGACGGGCGGCGTCATCAGTTTCACGACTTGCTCTCCCAATTCCCGCTGCACAGCGCGCAGCAGGCGCGGTTCGCTAATTTCACTGGCGCCTTGCTCAATTGGCCAATCATCTATACCCATCACCATCACCGACAAATTCGGCAATTCGACAATCGCGCCCACGCCGTATGTGTGAAGCAATTGGCTGGGCCGCAGATCACCGATTTTGCGCTTCTGAGTGGCTGTGTTCATCAAGCTTCCCCTTCCTCCGCGTCAGTGTCTTCGCTAACGGCAGTCTCAAAGTCCGGGTCTTCATCCAGTCCGCCGTCGTGAAAGATCAATCCGACCGTCGGTTCCACATCGCGCAGCGAATTCAGACAGGTGAAATCGTCCCACGGTTCCAGGCTGGGCCGATGGAGCAATCCCATTGTCACACCGTCCCGCTCGTCGTCGTACCCCAGCCTGCGTCCGCCGACATTCTTCTGCGAGATTGCCAGCCATTGATCCAGGCGTTCGTTCAATTCGCCACGCACCAACCGCTCTATCTCTCCATTGCCAACCAGATGGGCACGGCGTGTGATCATCTCAACCGCTTCCTTAACGTAAGGATGGTTTCGCTCAATCCGTCCCGCTCCCTGGTTGGCGTTGAACTCAGTGCCTTGCAACCGCACGCAAGAAACCAGCAGTGCCGTCAATCCACGGCTGAGCGCACCAAGCGCAAACGGCGTTACTGACAAAGCCTCGACGTGTTTGTAAAAGGTCGCGTGGTAATGTTCGAAGGTTTCGTAATGTGACAGATCGCGCGGACGTGCCCAATTGCAGACCGTAAACACCAGCCCAGGGAATTTTCGCCCAACGCGGCTGGTTGCTTGAATGTATTCGGCGGTGGTTTTGGGTTGCCCGGCGACGACCATCAAACCCAGCCGTTGCACGTCCACGCCGACTGAAACCATGTTCGTCGCCAGCAAAACGTCCAGCGGACGTTTCGGCAAATCTCTTGCGCCTTTCTTCTGCAATTCCTTGCGCCGGGCTTCCTGCGCGGGATCGAAGGATACTTCCAGATGATCCAGCACTTCCGGGATGTCGGTCGAATCCTTGCGTGAAGTCAGTTCGTCCACCATCAAACTTGACCGTCTGGACAATCCTCGCTGATCCATTTTGCCCAGCCGGGTGCGCACGTCGTCATCCACCAATCGCCGCATGCCGCCCAGTTCCCGCATCGAGTTGAAATACCCGATCAGCGTCATCCATGAATCCGCGTCTTTTCCGTAGCCATTCTTTTCGTACAAGGTTTGCGATGCCGACAGCAGTGCAACGTAAACGCGAATCAGCGCCACTTTCAGCCTGCGTCCCGAAGCGCAGATGCCAACGTAACGGCGTCCGGGCGCGTCTTTGGAAGGCGTGCGCTGCCGCGAAAAGAAGTTGTCCGCAACGTCCAAGCCCTGCGGCGGGAAGATGTTCACCTGACGCAGAAATGTCGCGAACATCTGGTCTCCGGCTTTGCGAATTGTCGCGGTCGAAGCAATCAATTTGGGACGGACCGTCTTGCCGTTCACTTCCCACGAACACAACTTGTCCACTGCCGTTTCGTACAGCCCGACCAGCGTTCCCAGCGGGCCGCTGATCAAATGCAATTCGTCCTGGATGATCAAATCCGGCGGGCGCAGTTTGGCGTGCGGCTTGGTCTTTGCCGCCAGCAGATCACCTCGTTTCGGATGAGAATCGGAATCGTCAATTTCCGGCGAACGGAAGCCATGCCGGTCGCAATACGATTCAACCTGACCGAATAGCATCTGCACTTTGCCGTTCCAAGGCATCTGCGCGAACTTATCCACGGTGGCGATCAGCAAGGTCGGTAGGCGGCGATAAATCTCTTCATCCACCACCAGAATCGGAATTCCTTCCTGCGGAGATTTTTTCGCGCTGAATTCACAGCGTCCCAGTACATCCCCGCAATAAGTCAGCGTCCGGCTGCGGCCTTTGGCGAAGGTTTCGATTTTGATGTCGCGGCCTGGATCAATCTTCGACCCGCACCAGGGGCAGTTGGTCAATTGCGCGGGCGAACCGCTCAGCTTGCCTCCTTTGAAATTGCCTTGTCCGTGCGCCAGTTGAATGGCTTCGTTCGCTTGGTCCGTCGTGTTTGGCGTGGTTTTTTGTCCGACCCACAGCCCGATGCGGAAGGGTTCCGCACCCCATTTCTTTTCGTCGGTGCGGCGAATCACTTCGCAGGCGCAAATCAGCGCCGTCGCCCGTTGGAACTGTTGAATGGTCAGCAGCCGCAGCGTGTACCGCATCAGCACCGCTACGCCGAACTGACCAGAGCGGCCCGCGACTTCGCCCTGCAACCGGCGCAGAGCCATCGTGTACGCCGACAATCCCAGATAGGCTTCGGTTTTGCCGCCGCCCGTCGGAAACCAGAGCAGGTCGGCCACACTTTCGGTGTCGCCAATGCGGTCGTTGTGGTCAAGTTCGGTGATTCCCGGCAGGTTCAACAGCACGAACGCGAGCTGGAACGGATACCACGAACGATTCGGCGGCAGATCAATGTCTTTCCACTCTGCTGTTTCGCCGCGCCGCTGTTTCAGCGCGTAAATGGACCGGACGCGCTGTTGCCACATCGCCAGATTGGCAAAGCGAAATGCTTCGGCGGCATGTTCGTCCGTGCTGATTAACTTCAATCCGGCTTCGATTCGGGAAAGCGCCAGACGGCAACGCCGCAGAGATTCCTTGCCGGGCAACTGATACGCCTTCATTCCCGGCGTTTTCAATTCTGCCTCGCGCTCAACGATCCAGGCGTCATAGGCCGTGAGCAGTGGCCGCAGTTTCGCGTCGAAATCCGTAATTTTTGTTTCGCCAAGCTCTTTCATGTCCAACACCAGCCCGGTCAGCTTCGGGATTTCCGGGATGGTGGGCGGCGTGGTTTTCGGGACTTCGTAAGAAGGTACGACTTTAGTCGAAATTCTCAGCGCGCGGTCGCAAACGCCTTCGGGGCATTCGGCATGCACACTGACGCCGTGGCCGACGGCGAATTCGGCGTGATTGCGGTAAAGCATCGCCAGTTCCTGCTCTTCCGCATAAACCACCGGATCGCTTTTGCCCGGTTCACGCTGCGAAGTCTGACGTTGGAAGATGGCTTTGCCGTCTGGCGATTGCACGATCAATTCCGGTTGGAATAGCCAGGCTGCATCGCGCAGCTTTTTCGGTTCGTCCTGTCCGTTGACCAGAAACAGCGTCACGCTCCAATAATGCTCGCGTTCGCGGATGATGCCCTGCACGTGGACTTCGTGAAACTCGCCGTCGGGAACCCAGCGCTCCATTCTGCCAGCTTTCAATTTGATCGGTTCGGAAGTGCCGCCGCGCTGGCTGCGTTTCCAAACCAGTCGTTTGTTACCAGCTTCGGTTTTCAGCGTGTCGCTGGCCAATCGTGCGTAATGGCCCCAACGCGCGGTGATCTGGAGTTCCGTGGCTTCGATGTCAATGCAGAATGTCATTCCAAACGAAGACGGAAACATCGTCTTGGCGGTGGGCCCGGTGTATTCGGTGCTGCCTTCTTCGATGGAACCAGTGCCACCTTCGCCCAGTTCGTCGAATTCTTCGGGTGACAGATTCTGTTTGGTGGGCGCCAGCATTCCAACCAGATAACGGTCGCGCACGCTTTGTTCGGTGATCTCTTCGGCGTCGCCGTCGGCTGGCCCCAGCAGGTCGTTCAAGACCAACTCTTCCAACTCGGCGCGAATCTGCATAGAGGAGGGAATACTCGACAGCAAATTGGTCATAGTGGTTTCCGGTAACAGGGGCTGAATTGAGCAACCGGCTGAGCCTTTTGCTCGGTTACATTACTACTTACAGGCGCGGGGCAATTTGTTTGTCAGTTCAGCAGTGTTGGCCGGGGTTATTCGCCTTCCTGCTGTTTTAGTTTTTGTATCAAATCGTCTGAGAGCCACAACCCTGCATCGCGCAGAGCCTGGAGTCCGGGTGTGATTTGCGGAATCAGTTTTCGCCGTTTGGCCAGAACCACCAATCCAACAGTGCCGATAACGGTAATGTTCAGGCTACGCGCACAGCGGCGTGCTGCGGCGTCATCAATCACGGCTGTGTATTTGGGGTTGGCAAGTCCATAACTCAACACGGCTGATTCGCCTGCGCCTAAATCCCAAGCTTGGATAATTGGCGCAATGGCAACAGTGTCATCTCGTTTGAGCCATCCCAGCTTGCTAAGTCTTTGTGACGCAGGATCGTTTGCGCCGCCTGCTTCCACCTCTTCCCAAACCGCGCCCGGCAGAACGATCTCGCCAAAAAGTTGGGGCAGCAAGTGCTCCTGCCCGCTTTTGCATAAAGTAATCATTGGCGAAGCGTTTACCACGGCGCGGCTACTGGACACGCGCTACCTCCTCGGCCAATTCTTCGGCGGAGTATTGAAACGGCGAAACCTGGAACCGCGACAGCGCATCAATGAAAGCGGCGCGGCTTAGCCCGGCGATCTCCGCCGCTTTTCCCTGAGAGATTTTGCCCAGTTCATACCATTTGACTGCGGCGGCGATGCGCATCTCCCGGACAAACTCATCTGGAGCAAATCGAAGCGCCGAAAAGACGCTATCTGGTAAGTTAACGGCAACTGAAGTCGTCATCATTTCCCCCTACACGACAATTTCTGAGTTTATGAGATGGCTTGGTGTTTCCCCGATTTATGTAGTCGTTCGTAGCAGCAAAACC
>CAYLJQ010000287.1:0-8405 GCA_964383955.1 uncultured Heliomicrobium sp.
CTGTTTTTCTTCCTGAACTACGAGTATCAAAACCAGGACGGCATCAATCCAATCACCAATAACAATCCGATTTTCTCGCAATTCGACACCGCTCCCGGCAATCCGTTGAACTTCAAACAGGCAAACATCAAATTTAATTCTCGGTTCAACGACAAACACTCGGCGTTTTTCCGTTTCAGCACCGACAATAACAACAACTTCAATTCGTCGAATGGAAATTTTCTGCCATCGAATTGGGTGGCGACCAAGAACGTTTCAACGCAAGGGCTGATCGGGGTCACATCCGTTCTTTCCACCCGGATGACCAATGATGCGCGCGTGTCTTACGGGTTTTACAGCGGGCAGTTGAACATCCCCACCACCAATGAATGCAAAGACGCCATTGGCTGCCTGGGACTTGGTGGTCCGCGAATTGACACGACAGCCAGTTCATTTGCCATTGGCAACAACTTGAATACACCGCAAAACCGCGTGCTCAGAACCTATCAATTCACAGACACGGTCAATTGGCGTCCCGGTTCGCATAGCGTCCGGTTTGGCGGCGAATGGGAGCATTTTTACGGGCAAGGTCACTGGGCCTATTTGGAGCCAGCTTTCATCACGGTGTATGACCCGGTGACGATTTTTCAGTTGATGGCTGTGACGGGTGGGGCTAATTCTCCGTTTGCGCCGATTTACAATTCATTGCCGAACAGTCTGAAACTTAATGCAACCGGCACTGCGCCACTGAACCCCGGAGTGCGTCCGACCTACAACGAAATTCTGCAATTGCCATTGGCAGGATTTGCCACCGGAGTCGGTGATCCCGGCCAGCCTCAGGCGTTTAACTTCGGAAGCGCGTCGCACAACAACCGCTATCGTTTGTTTGTCGGCGATCAATGGCGCGTAGTGCCGCGCTTCACGCTGACCACTGCGTTGTCTTATGTTTACGAAGACAAACTGATGAATCATGACTTTGACCGTCCGCAAATTCTGAAGGCCTTGCTTGGCGATTTGAGCAAACCCAGGAAAGATAAAAACAATTTCGGCCCATCACTGGGATTTGCCTGGGATGTGACCGGCAACCAGAAAACCGTCATTCGCGGCGGCGGCGGGATCTTTCACGATTCGAATCTTTTTTGGACTCGTTTGGTTGAACGCGCTTACACAGGTCCATCGGGCAATGGCCGCTACATTATTCCCGGACAATTTTTCAACGTTCCGGGGGTTGGTCCGCTGCTGTTTGATCGTGGCCCGACAAACTTTCGCGCCGCCAACCTGACAGCGCTTCTGCCGCAACTTCGCGCAGGGATTCAGCAACAAATCGGCAACGGAAAAGACTTGTCGGTTCGCGGCATCGAAGTGTTCAAGACTTCCGGCGACCGCGGCCTGGGAGGAATTTATTCTCCGGACACTTCAACACCGTATTCAATCAACACCACCGTCGGCGTGCAGCGCGAACTAAAACAGAATCTGGTGCTGCAAGGCGATTTTGTCATGCGACGCTCTCTGAAATTCGGCGGTTTGCATGACACGTTCATTTACGACCGCAACCGATACAACAGTCTGGCTGGCCCTGTGCTTCCGCGTTGCGCGGCGGCGGACACTTTCAATCCACGAGCGATTTGCTCCAATGGCGCAATCAATATTTCGCACAGTGGCGCGCGGTATCGGTACACCGGAATGCACCTCAAACTGGATAAACGATTTTCGAATCAGTATTTGTTTGTCGCCTCGTATGCGTTGTCCAGGTACGTCGGGCACAACGGCATCATCAATCTGGACAATTTGTATGAAGCCGACGATTACCAGGGATCGGATCGCACGCATCGCTTCACATTCAGTGGCTTGGTGGAAACGCCGAAATACAGCGGCGACAGCCGCTTGATGAAAGCTCTGCTGAATACCTGGACAGTGGGGACGATCTCTCAATTCGTCAGCAAACCGCCGCTGACAGTATCGGTGGATGGCGTGGATTTGGATGGCGACGGCCTTAACACGTTGATTCTGCCTGGGTCCAAATTCCGCTCCTTTGGGCGCAACGTGGACAAAGCCAAATTGCAGCAGTTGGTGGATCAGTTCAACACCAACTACGCGGGCAAAACGACCGTGCGCAATCAGGTCATTCCGCGCATTGCGCTTCCGGCAGTGTTCGACAACGGCGACACTTTTATTTCGACAGACATGCGATTGGCGCGTGTGTTCAACCTGACAGAGCAAGTCAAACTGAATTTCATCGGCGAAGTCTTCAACCTGTTCAATGTATCGAATTTGGTTGGATACGGCGGAACACTGAACAGCCCGAATTATGGCATCGAATCAAACAGAGCCGGTGGCGTATTCGGAACGGGCGGGCCTCGCGCCTTCCAAGTGGCCTTCAGGCTGACGTTTTAAGCGAGTCAAACAATTCAGTTTCTTTTGCCGGAGCGGAGCAAAAACTGCTTAAGTTTTCTGTTCCGCTCCGCTTCTTTTTCCATAAGGCTTGCGCCAAAGCCGCACATCTTTGACAATCGCTTTTACGGCAACGACAACTACAAATTACAGTCAATCAATTCATGGAGAGGAACTCATGGCTCGAAAGTCTTTTGCAATCCTGTCTGGTATGATTCTGGCTGCGCTGGCAGTGACGTCTTTTGCTCAAACCAAGAGTGGCGAAAAAGCGGCTGCTGCGAAGCCTTCAAAACCGCAACGCATCATTTACAAACCCGATGGATTGCCCAAACCGTTCGCCACCGAATCGGTTCGCAATCCGCCCAAAGTTGTCGCGCAACCTTCCGGCGCCAAGCTGGAAGTTCCCGCCGGTTTCAATATCGAAGTTTTCAGCGCAGGCGATTACATGATTCCGCGCTGGGTCAAAGAAGGTCCGAATGGTGACCTGTTCCTGGCCGATTGGCAGGCGAACACCATTTATCTGCTGCGCGACACCAACAAAGACGGCAAGATTGACAACGCCACGGAACGCTTCGTTTTCACCAAAGCGGTGAATCGCCCCTTTGGCATGGCAGTTCAAAAGATAGGAACTGAAACTTATTTTTACGTCGGCAATACCGATTCCATCGTCCGATTCAAATATCAGGTTGGCCAGACTGCGCTGGAAGGCCAGCCGGAAAAATTGGCAACCGTGCCTACTGGTGGCCATTCAACTCGCGACCTTTTGTTCAGCAAAGACGGAAAGAAAATGTACCTTTCGGTTGGCTCTCAATCGAACGTCAACGAAGGCGAACCGGAAATCCGCGCGGCTATCAGCGAATACAATCCGGATGGAACCGGCCATCGCATTTATGCTTTTGGCATTCGCAACCCGGTCGGCTTGGCCTGGAATCCGGTTAACGGCCAGTTGTGGACGGCAGTCAACGAGCGCGATTTGCTGGGCGACGATCTGGTTCCTGAATACGCGACTTCGGTCAAAGAAGGCGGTTTTTACGGCTGGCCGGATAGTTACATGGGCAGCAACGTTGACCCGCGCGTCAAAGCTCCGCGCATGGATTTGGTCAAACGCGCCATTGTGCCGGATGTGCTGATCGAGCCGCACTCCGCAGCGCTGGGCATTGTGTTTTACACCGGAACGATGTTCCCTGCGGAATATCGCAACGATGCTTTTGTCGCGCTGCACGGTTCGTGGAATCGCAAAAACCGCACTGGGTACAAAGTCATTCGCATTCCGTTTGAAAAAGGCAACCCCGAAGGCGGCTACGAAAACTTCCTGACCGGATGGGTTCCGGATGAAGCCGGACCGGATGTTTGGGGACGCCCTGTGGGTTTGACGATGATCAAAGACGGTTCGCTGTTGGTGGTTGACGACGGCGGCAAAAAGATTTGGCGCGTGACGTACAAAAAGAAATAACCATCAAAAGGCAAAAGGCAAAAGGCAAAGATCAACGGCTGAATAACGCCTTTCGGTTTTTGGCTTTTGCCTTTTTGATTTTCAATGACACGGATTTCCGACAAATTTCAACAGCTACAAACCGAAGGCCGCAAAGGCTTTATTCCTTACATCACCGCAGGCGACCCCGACCTGGCAACCACGGAAAGTTTGATTCTGGCGCTGGCTGAAGCGGGTGCGGATGTGATCGAACTCGGCGTTCCTTTCTCTGACCCAATGGCTGACGGCCCAGTGATTCAGCGGGCTTCGGAACGCGCGCTGAAAAATCCGGTTGGCGTTGCCGAAGTTCTTCCCCTGGTTGAGCGGATTCGCAAAACGTGTGACGTGCCGATTGTGCTGTTCACGTATTTCAATCCGCTGATGCAATTCGCCAAGCACGATGCAGGGAAAAGGTTGAAAGCTGCCGGGATTGACGGAGTCTTAATCACAGACATGATTCCGGAAGAAGCGGAAAGCATTGTCGCCGAAATGCGCTCGGCTGATGTGGACACTATTTTTCTGGTTGCGCCGACTTCAACCGACGAACGCATCAAGCTGATTTGCGAACAAACCACAGGGTTTGTGTATGTCGTGGCGCGAACCGGCGTCACAGGCGTTCGAGAGAACCTTTCGATAGCTGTCAGCGAACTGGTAACGCGCGTCAAACAGTACTCTCCTCTTCCGGTTGCCGTGGGTTTCGGCATTTCCACGCTCGAACAGGTTCGCGAAGTTTGCGGTTACGCCGATGCTGCGGTTGTCGGCAGCCGTTTGGTGCTGGAAATTGAAAACAATCTTGATTCGCCGCGGCTTGTCCAGCGAGTGGCGGAACTGGCCAGGGAGCTAAAGGGATGAGCGGCGACAGCAACGACCAAGCGAAAAAAGAGATGAGCGGTTGGCGCAAGCGGATTGACGAAATTGATCTGCAACTGGTCAGGCTGTTCAACGAACGAACGCAGTGCGCGATTGAAATCGGCCACATTAAAAAGCGGCTCGGTTTGGAAATCTATTCGCCCAGCCGCGAAGCTCAGGTCATTGCCAATGTCAGCAACGCCAACACCGGCCCGCTGGATGCAGAAGCCATCCGCCGATTGTTCGAACGCGTGATTGACGAAGCTCGGCGGATTGAGCGCATTCATGCCAGCAAGGGAGAAACTGAAACCACAGATGAACACTGATAAACAGGGATCAGCACAGAGAACTTAGCAGCCATGTGGGCTCCTCCGTGTTTATCTGTGCGCATCCGTGTTCATCAGTGGTTCCTTTCCACAGTGAAATTATGATCATCGTTATGGAAGAAAACGCGGCGGAAGAACAAATCGTTCACGTCGTGGATCGTCTGGTTAATTTAGGGTTCGACATTCATCGCTCCACAGGATCGCGGTACACCATCTTGGGAGCAGTCGGCTCCCGTATTGCCGATGTGCGCGAGTTGGAATTGCTGGAAGGCGTCAACAAAGTCGTTCGCGTCAGCAGTCCCTATAAACTTGCCGCGCGCGCGTTCAAGCCTGAAGGGACGCAAATCAAAATCAGGGATGTCGTTATTGGCGGCGAACAAGTTGTCACCGTGGCTGGTCCCAGCGTTATCGAAAGCCGCGAACAGATTGAAACCATTGCCTCAGCCCTGGCAAAACAAGGCGTAAAAGTGCTGCGCGGCACGGCGTTTCGATCCAGCAACGATCCTTATGGTTTTCAGGGATTGGGCGAAGAAGGCTTGAAACTGCTTAGCGAAACCGCCAGCCGTCATTCGATGCTGACGTTTTCAACCATTACTGAATCGGCGCAAGTGCCGTTGTTTGCCAAGTATGTTGACATCATTCAGATCGCCGAACGGAACATGCAGAATTACGCGTTGTTGAAAGAAGTGGCGAAACTGGACAAGCCGCTGGTGTTGCGGCGAGGAACTTCTTCAACCATTGAAGACACGTTGTTGTCAGCGGATTACCTGATGCGTTGTGGCAACCATCAAATCGTGATCTGTGAACGCGGCATCAAGACGTTTGAAACTTACACGCGCCACACGTTGGACATTTCGGCAATTCCGCTGATCAAAAAGCTATCGCACTTGCCGGTGATTGTTGACCCAAGCCGCGCCACAGGCCGCCGCGACAAAGTTCCGCCGATGGCCCGCGCAGCGGTCGCCGCCGGAGCCGACGGTTTGTTGATCGAGGTTCATCACGATCCCGACAACGCCATGTGCGACAGCGCGCAATCATTACGGCTGGATCAATTCAGCAAACTGACCACCCAGATGCGCGTCATCGCTTCGGCTGTGGAGAGAAAGCTGTGAGCGACATCAACTTCAACGGCGAACTGAACCATGTTTGTATCGTCGGTTGTGGGTTGCTCGGCGGCTCCTTTGCTCTGGCGCTGCGTCGAGCCGGATTTACCGGTCGCATCACGGCTTGCGGAGGCTCGCGCTCTCCCAAATTGGCTGTCGAACGCGGTGTTGCGGACGCGTTGGAAGAGAGCTTTGAGCGCGGCGAAGATTGCAAAGCGGATTTGATCTATCTGGCCGCTCCCATCGGAGCCATCATTGATTTTCTGAAAACCAAAGCTCAATTGGTAAAACCCGGCGCGTTGATTACAGATGCCGGAAGCACCAAAACTGAAATTTGTCGCGTCGCCGGCGAATCAGTGCCAACGGGCGTTCATTTCATCGGCGGGCATCCGATGGCCGGAAGCGAGAATACCGGCGTCGAATATGCTCGGGCAGATTTGTTCGACCGCGCGACTTACGCCCTGACGCTGGAAGCGACGACCGACGAAACGCAGTTCAACCGGATGAAAGCCGTTGTCGAATCAATCGGCGCACGCGTCTTGCTTGCCGAACCGCACGCCCACGACGCGGCAGTTGCTTTGATCAGCCATTTGCCACAACTGACAGCGACAGCCTTATCCACTTTGCTCGGAGCCGAATTTGACGGCGAAGTTGCCAAACGCGAACTTGCACAACGATTGGCGGCAACTGGTTGGCGCGATATGACGCGACTGGGCGGGAGCAACTGGAGCGTCTGGCGAGACATCTGCATGACAAACCAACAGAACATTTCTGTCGCGCTTGGCGTTCTGATTGGGGAACTTCAAAACCTGAAAGAAGCAATGGACATACGCAATTTCAATAGTGTGCGCGAATCGTTTTCAGTGGCCAATACCTCTGTCGCTGAACATCGCGCCATTCATTATGCGAGCTTTGAAAAAATGTGAAGACACCAAGCGCCGACTTGATCGAGATGAAAAGCCATGAAACCGAATATGTCGCTGGCCGAGATTTTGAACGAAACCGATGCGGTCACTCGTGATGTTCAATCCACTTTCGGCCAATTAAGTGCGGAACAAGTGAACTGGAAACCAAGCGCCGATGCCTGGAGCGTAGCGCAATGCCTGGATCATTTGATTGTCATCAACGGCCCGATGCTGGCACCGTTCGATCAGGTGATCAACGGAACGAAATCAACCAGGTTTATGGAGCGATTGCCATTTTGGTCTGGCTTGTGGGGGCCAATGATGGTCAAGATGCTACAGCCGGAGGCCACCAAAAAACTGAAATCGCCGCCGACGGTCGTGCCATCTTCCAGCAAACTTGATCCCGCGATCATTAGCCGATTTGTCTCGCACCAACAGGAGCTCAAGCAAAAACTCCTGGCTGTTGAAAACCTGAATCCAGAACAAATCATTATGACTTCGCCATTTGCCGGTTTTATTACCTACAGCCTGCTGGATGCCGCACGAATCATCATTGTTCACGAACGGCGTCACTTTGAGCAGGCCAAGCGTGTGATGGCAGCCGAAGGGTTTCCACAGTCGTAGTCAATGAACGAGAACCCGTCGTAAAATACCTTTATGGATTACAGCAACATCATCACAATTGAACCTGGGAAACGCAGTGGCAAGCCGTGCATTCGCGGATTGCGCATCACGGTTTACGACATACTTGAGTATCTGGCAGGGGGTATGAGCGAAGACGAGATTTTAGAAGATTTTTCGGAGCTTACCCGCGAAGACATCAAAGCCGTTCTAGCCTTTGCCGCTGATCGCGAACGCAAACTATTTGTCGCCTAAAAGTGAAATTGCTTCTCGATGAAAATATCTCTGATCGTGCCGTAATCAAAATTGCGGACTTGTATCCCAATTCCACACACGTCAAATCCGTCAACTTAACGGAAACCGATGACGGAATGATTTGGACTTTTGCTGCTCAACAGGGATATGTCATTGTGTCGAAGGACGCGGACTTTCACCACCGTAGCGTGGTTTTAGGACAGCCTCCCAAATTTATCTTTCTGCGGGTGGGTAATTGCCCAACCTCCTTGATAATCCGATTGCTGCGTGAAAAGTACGATGTGATCAGCGATTTCATAAACGATCCTGCAAGAAGCCTTCTGGTGCTTTCAGCCTGATCCAAACTACAACGAAACTATGAATTCCCAATTAGAACCCACTGTGTCCGAAAATTCGGATCAAAACAACCATGGATTTTGGGCGACACTGCGCGAAGCGGTAGCCGGCTCGGAGCAAAATTTCACCGAAGGCAGCATTGGCCGCGCGATCTTTTTGCTGTCGGTTC
>CAYLJQ010000288.1:0-8383 GCA_964383955.1 uncultured Heliomicrobium sp.
TGCAAGGGCGCACAAATCACACGAAAAGGAGCTGGAACTACAATGGGTGTTAAAACTCACGTCCAAAACTTCTTGTCAGCCACCGAGACGATGCGATGGTCGCCATCGAACGCGACAATCCGCGACTGAAAGGCGTGCTGCCCAAAGATTACGCGCGGCCCGCGCTCGACAAACACCGGCTGGGCGAATTGATTGATTTGATCGGCACCATCGGACTTGGCGACGCCGCCAACCGTTCCAAAGACATTCTGGGGCGCGTGTACGAATACTTCCTGACGCAATTTGCCAGCGCCGAAGGCAAGAACGGCGGGCAGTTTTACACGCCCAATTGCATCGTCCGGCTGATTGTCGAAATGCTCGCGCCTTACAAAGGCCGCGTCTATGACCCGGCTTGCGGTTCGGGCGGAATGTTCGTGCAATCCGAAAAGTTCGTGCTGGAACACGGCGGACGCATCGGCGACCTGAGCATTTACGGGCAGGAAAGCAACGCGACAACGCGGCGGCTGGCGATTATGAATCTGGCCATTCGCGGCATCGAAGCCGATTTCGGCCCCGAACACGCCGACACCTTTCGCCGCGATTTGCATAAAGACCTCAAGGCGCAATTCGTCATCGCCAATCCGCCCTTCAACGATTCCGACTGGCATCGCGCCGACGACGACGTGCGCTGGCAATACGGCACGCCACCCAAAGGCAACGCCAACTTCGCCTGGGTGCAACATTTCATCCATCACCTTGCGCCCGATGGTTTCGCCGGATTCGTCCTGGCCAACGGCAGCATGTCGTCGAACCAGTCCGGCGAAGGCGACATCCGCAAAGCCCTAATCGAAGCCGATCTGGTGGATTGTATGGTCGCGTTGCCGGGCCAGCTTTTCTATTCCACACAGATTCCCGTCTGCCTGTGGTTCCTGACGAAAACCAAGAACGACGGCAAACGCCGCGACCGCCGCAAAGAAACGCTGTTCATTGACGCGCGCAAACTCGGCACGTTGATTGATCGCGTCCACCGCGAACTGACCGACGAAGACATTCAGAACATCGTGCAGACCTACCACACGTGGCGCGGCGACCAGGGCGCAGGCAGTTACGCCGACGTAGCCGGTTTCGCTAAATCCGCGACCACCGCAGACATCGCCGCGCACGGTCACGTCCTGACGCCGGGCCGCTACGTCGGCGCAGAAGAAATTGAAGACGACGGCGAACCTTTCGAGGAAAAGATGGCGCGGCTGGTGGCGGAATTGAACGAACAGTTTGCGGAATCGGCGAAATTGGAAGCGGCAATCAAGGTGAACTTGGGAGGGCTGGGATATGGCGAATGATTGGGAAGTCCGACGCGTTGAAGAAATCGCCGCAGAAATGGGTGATGCTCCTTTCGGCTCACTGCTCAAGAACGATGATTATACCGATCACGGTGCTTTGGTTGTTCAGGGTAAAAACATTCAGGGGCGAACCGCCGATTGGAGCGACCGCCGTTATGTCAGTCACGATAAATACCAGTCATTACAGCGAAGCCATTGTCAGATTGGTGATCTCGTTTTCCCGAAAGTCGGGACTATTGGGAAAGTTGGATTGGTCACGCCATGCTTGGGCGTTAATGAATTTATTCTTTCGACAAACACGATGCGCCTCAGAACTGACGAGTCCATCGCTAACCGAGATTTCGTTTATTACTTTTTCACCTGGTCAAAGACGGTGAACTTGATTCACGCGCTAAACTCGAAATCCGTGCAGCCGGTTTTTAACTTCACCAGTCTCAAAAACTTCCAGATCACTCTCCCACCACTCCCTGAACAAAAAGCCATCGCGCACATCCTCGGAACGCTGGACGACAAGATCAAGTTGAACCGGCGGATGAACGCGACGCTGGAGGCGATGGCGCGGGCGCTGTTCCAGAGCTGGTTCGTAGATTTCGACCCCGTCCGCGCCAAACTCGACGGACGCCCCCCCGCTGGCCTCGATGAAGCCACTGCCCTATTCCCCTCCCACTTCCAAGACTCTCCTCTCGGCCCGATTCCGCAGGGGTGGCGCGTTGAAACTGTTGGTGATGTTGCCGCCCGAATTGCTATGGGACCATTTGGCTCTCGGATTACGCGGGATAACTTCGTATCTTATGGAGTTCCGGTCGTGCGCGGTGGCAATCTTACCGATGGCTTTGTTGACAATGACTTTGTTTTCTTAACTGAGGACAAAGCAGATGAGCTGAAAAGCGCAGTTGCACGCTCTCAGGACATAGTTTTCACGCATAGAGGGACGCTCGGCCAAGTTGGAATCATTCCAGTAAACGCCCAGTTTCCGCGATACGTAGTTTCACAAAGTCAGATGCTACTTTCTATTGATAAGCAGAAGTGCAGCGCTTGGATGGTCTATCTGTTCTTCCGATCGCCACAAGGTGAAGGCGCTCTTTTGGCTAACACCAGCACAACAGGTGTTCCTGCGATTTCCAGGCCAACAACCAGCCTAAAAGCCATCCGATTTGTCGTCCCACCTGCCGAAATATCGAAAGAATTCGACAAACTCGTTCAACCCATATTCTTGAAGTGCGAACAACTTGCTCAAGAGATTAAGACCCTTGCCACATTGCGCGACACGCTGCTGCCGAAGCTGCTGAGCGGGGAGTTGTCAGTCTCATCCAACGAGGTCGCAAGGAGGCTCAAAGATGCCTGATGTTTACTGTGTAAGAGCACGATTTGGGCAATACGCCAGACATTTTGTGCTGGGAGGCTATGCTGCCATTGGTTGGTTGTATAAGCGTGACCTTTCCGACGTCCAAACCAAAGAGGCTCTCTATCCGATCTACAAACAGGAACATCCGAACGACACGTCAAACCTGGTGATTGGCCAGCAGGTCGGCCAAATTGCGCGCTTCCTGTTCGACATCCAGCCGGGCGATTACGTCATCACGCCGGATGCAGACACGGAATTGCTGCACGTTGGCGTGATGGAACTCTCGCCTTCGTATTACTTCAACGACACCAGCGACGGTTGCCCCTTTCAACAACGCCGCCGCGTAAAGTGGCTGGCGGGCACATTCAACCGTAGCGCGTTTTCCGTGCCGTTTCAGAACACCATTCGCTCTTCGCTGACGGTCTTTTCCATTTCGCAGAAAGATCATTTCTTTGAAGTGATCGGAAAGAAAGACCTTGTTTCCCATTCGCCCAAAGAAGCCTACGACCCATACCGCGCGGTGTTGGATCAGTTGCTGGAATTGGACGCCGAGGAGTTTGAACTCCTGATTACCTCTTTATTGGCGGCATTAGGTTTTGAAGGCGCGGAACACACCGGCAAATCGGGAGACGGCGGCGTAGATGCGACGGGCGTATTGAACGTCGCCAATCTGGCCAAGGTAAAACTCTTTGTGCAGGTGAAACGGTTCAAGCTTGGTTCCAAGATTTCGGCCAACACGGTGAAAGCACTTCGGCAATCCATCCCTTCTGGTGGGCAAGGCGCGTTTATCACGACAGCCGATTTTCAAGCCTCTGCGCGCGATGTCGCTCTGGAAGTTGGGTTTCCCCGCATCGGATTGGTGAATGGCTCGCAACTGGTGGATTTGCTGGTCGAGCACTGGGCAGACATCCCCGAAGAATTCAAAAACAAGCTGGGTTTGAAACAAGGATTGGTGCGGGCATGAAAACCGTTCACACGCCCATTCTCAAGGCGTTGTTCGGTTCGCCCGTTACGGGCGGCTGAGTTTAGACAGATCAGTACGGCCTGCTGCGTATCGCATCTGCAGAGGTATACAATGAGCCAAACTTACAACTTGTATTGTGACGAAAGTTGCCATCTTGAGAATGATCGCCAACTGGTAATGGTGCTCGGCGTCGTTTGGTGTTCGCAAGACAAAACGCGTGAAATTGCGACACGACTTAGGGAGATCAAAGTAGCGCACGCGTTACCGCCGGATTTCGAGGTCAAATGGAACAAGGTTTCCCCTGCCAAGCAAGCATTTTATCTGGACATGTTGGACTACTTCTTCGACGATGACGATCTGCACTTTCGCGCTTGGGTCGCGCACAAAGATGGTTTGCGTCATGCGAACTTCAACCAGAATCACGACGACTGGTATTACAAGATGATGTTTGGTTTGGTGGAACCCCTGCTGACACCCAACGCGAGCTTTCGCATTTACCTGGATAAAAAGGACACTCGTAGCGCCCGCAAAGTGGCGAAACTGCACGACGTGTTGTGCAACAACCTTTATGATTTTAACCGTGCGATTCTTGAACGCGTACAAGTCGTAGAAGCGGACCACGTGGAACAACTCCAACTCGCCGATCTGCTGATTGGCGCGGTAAATTACGCATGCCGTAATCTAAAAACCAGTTCTGCCAAAAACACCCTGGTGGAACGCATTCGCCAGCGTACCGGCTACTCACTGACTCGTAAAACGCTTCTGCGCGAACCGAAATTCAACCTTTTTATTTGGCATGGACAATCGGGAGGGCAAGCAAAATGAGCGAAGCTTGGTTGCCTCCCTTGGTACTGCTGTCAGATTCCGGCGGCAATTGGCAGAAATATTTGGAGCTGCTTTATCACTACTTCGAAGCAGGTTTCATTCGTTCCAAGCCCAGTTGGCCCGGCAAGCGCGTCGGTGTAAAGCGGCGTCCTGAAGAACAAGGCAAAGCAGCCACTTTCTGGCATTTCATCTCTGAAGGGAGTGTAGAAACCGACCGGCTGCCGGATTTACGCCGTTGCGAGCGAATTCGCTGGCCTAAACCTGTGATGGAATCTTTTGATAACGCGCAGCCCGAAACTGACATTCGTATCGTATGGTGGAAAAGCCAGCGCGGCACGAATGAAAGCTACGTGCTGGCAGTCGCCGATTTTAGCTACGTAGTAATCGTTGCCGATCGTGGAGATTATGTTTTGCCCTGGACGGCATACTGCGTGGAAAAAACACACCGCCAAAACAAGCTCCGCAAGGAATATGAGAATTATTGGAAGACCCAAAAAAGCTGAAGCCGCCCCTTGCGGAACGGCCTCGTTACTCCTTCAACACCTGGTTGATGAGCTGAAAAAAGTATTGTCAAAAAACGATTAACCGTCAAGACCCTATTTTTGCCCTAAAGTATGCTGTAGAAAAAGTCACTCTTTGGTTTGTGGCTCAGTCATGCGTCATAAACTAACTGTCCTGCCCCCAACAAGGCCACCCCTATGTCATATCTCAATGAATCCGTAGTGGAAGAAGCCGCCCTATCGTGGTTTTTTGAACTTGGCTATGCCGTTGCGCACGGGCCGCAGCTTGCGCCCGGCGAACCGGCGGCGGAGCGGAATTCGTTCGGCGATGTCGTATTGGTTGGGCGCTTGCGCGATGCGATCTGGCGACTGAATCCCACCATTCCGGAAGACGCGCGTGAAGAAGCGTTGCGCAAAGTGCTGCGCGTGGGAACGACTTCGCTGGTGCAAACCAACCGGAACTTTCACGCTATGCTACGCGACGGCGTGCCGGTCGAATACAAACGGCCGGATGGCAGCATCGCGGGCGACCACGCGCGGCTAGTGGATTTCGACAATCCCCAAGCCAATGACTGGCTGGTGGTTAATCAGTTCGCCATCACCGAAGGCCAACACAACCGGCGGCCTGACATCGTCGTTTTCGTCAACGGCTTGCCGCTGGGCGTCATCGAACTGAAAAACACGGCCAATGAAAACGCGACGATCTGGTCGGCTTTCAACCAACTTCAAACTTACAAACAGCAAATCGGTAGCCTGTTCCATTTCAACGAAGTGCTGGTTGTGTCGGATGGACAGAACGCTCGCATCGGTTCACTGACGGCAAATCAGGAATGGTTCAAGGTCTGGCGCACAGTGGACGGCGAAGCTGACGCTCCCAAAACGGCGCTTGAACTGGACGTGCTGGTGCGCGGCGTCTTTGAGCAGCGCCGCTTCCTCGATCTGCTACAACATTTCATCGTCTTTGAAGAAGACACCGACAGTGACCGGCTGCACAAAATCATCGCGGGTTATCACCAATTCCACGCGGTGAATGCGGCGGTGGCCGAAACCGTGCGCGCCAGCGGCATGGGCGAATCGAAAGCTGCCATGCACGGCGGCAAACCGGGTGACCATCGAGCGGGCGTGGTCTGGCATACACAAGGTTCCGGCAAGAGCTTTTCGATGCTGTTTTATGCGGCGCGCATCGTGCGGCATCCGGCGATGCAAAACCCTACGCTGGTCGTGCTGACCGACCGCAACGATCTGGATGATCAACTCTTCGGCCAATTTCAACGTTGCTACGAAATCCTGCGCCAGATGCCCGTGCAGGCCGAATCGGTCGAGCATCTGCGCAGCTTGCTGAAAGTCGCCAGCGGCGGCGTGGTTTTCACGACGATCCAGAAATTCCAGCCCGAGCGTGGCGAGCGGATGCCAGAATTGTCATCGCGGCATAACATCGTCGTCATTGCCGACGAAGCGCACCGCAGCCAGTATGATCTGATTGACGGCCTGGCCCGGAACATGCGCGATGCTTTGCCCAACGCTTCGTTTATCGGTTTCACCGGCACGCCCATCGAAAAGAACGACGCCAACACGCGCGCCGTCTTTGGCGATTACATCTCGATTTACGACATTCAACGCGCAGTGGAAGACAAGGCTACGGTGCCGATCTATTACGAAAGCCGCATCGCCAAGCTGGCTTTGAATGAAGCCGAACTGCCAAAGATTGACGACGAGTTCGAAGAAATCACCGAAGGCGAAGAGGAAGACAAGAAAGAAAAGCTCAAATCAAAATGGGCTGCGCTGGAAGCCTTGGTCGGCGATCCCAAACGCATCAAATTGATTGCCGAAGATTTGGTGCAGCATTACGAGCGCCGCGTCGAAGCGATGGACGGCAAGGCGATGATTGTTTGCATGAGTCGCCGCATTTGCGTTGACCTTTACGAAGCCATCATCAAGCTGCGCCCCGATTGGGCGAGCGCAAAAGACGACGATGCCGAAACCGAAAAGAAACAATCCTGCGTCGTCAAAATCGTGATGACCGGCAGCGCCGATGATGGCCCCGCCTGGCAACCGCACATCCGCAACAAGAAACGCCGCCGCGATTTGGCTACGCGCTTCAAAGACAGCAAAGACCCTTTCCGCATCGTAATCGTGCGCGATATGTGGCTGACGGGCTTTGACGCCCCGTGTTTGCACACGATGTACGCCGATAAACCGATGCGCGGCCACGGTTTGATGCAGGCCATCGCCCGCGTCAATCGCGTGTTTCGTGACAAACCCGGTGGCTTGATCGTGGATTATTTGGGGCTGGCCGATCAGTTGAAATACGCGCTGAGGACTTACACCGAAAGCGGCGGAAAAGGTGATCCGAAGATTGATACTGCTCAGGCCGTCGCCGTGATGTTAGAAAAGCACGACATCGTTTGTGGAATTATGTATGGCTTTGACTGGGATAATTGGACAACTGGCACACCGGCAGAACGACTCGCCTTGATTCCGGCTGGGCAAGAACACGTCTTGCAGCAGGAAAACGGCAAGCAACGGTTTGTGCAAGTCGTGACTGAGCTTTCCCGCGCTTTTGCTCTCTGCGCCACAACGGATGAAGCAATCGAATTGCGCGACGACATTGCTTTCTTCCAAGCTATTAAAGTCCAGCTTGCCAAAACTTCCGGCTCGCAACGTCCGCCTGAAGATTTCGACGCGGCGATCCGTCAGCTTGTGTCCAAAGCGATTATGGCCGACGAAGGCATCATTGATGTGTTCACGGCGGCGGGATTGAAAAGGCCGGACATCAGTATTCTCTCAGATCAATTCCTAGCCGAAGTGCGCGGGCTGAAGCACAAGAACGTCGCGGCCGAATTGTTGGCCAAACTGCTCAACGACGAAATCAAAACACGTTCTCTGCATAACTTGGTGCAAAGCCGCCAATTCAGCGAGATGTTAAAGGCTACGTTGAATGCTTATCACAATCGCGCCATTGCTACGCAGGAAGTGATCGAGGAACTTATCAAGCTGGCCAAGGAAATGGACGCGGCCACCAAACGCGGCGAAGATTTAGGCTTAACCGAAGACGAGATCGCTTTTTATGATGCGCTGGCCGCGAACGAAAGCGCCGTGCAAGCGATGGGCAACGATGAATTGAAAGTCATCGCCGCCGAATTGGTAACGCGAGTCCGCAAGAGCGTAAGCATTGATTGGACGCTGCGCGAAAGCGCCCGCGCCCGCATCAAGGTGATGGTCAAGCGCATTTTGAAAAAACATGGCTACCCGCCTGACTTGCAGGAAGAAGCAACAAAAACGGTGCTGGCTCAGGCGGAATTGCTTTCGGATATTTGGGCTGTGGCTTGAGAAGAGAACACGCCTAAAAAGTGAAAGGGTGAGCCATTTGACTCACCCTTTTCAATTTATTGGCCCAGAGCTTTGACACGTTGCAAAAGCTCACTGAGCT
>CAYLJQ010000289.1:0-8368 GCA_964383955.1 uncultured Heliomicrobium sp.
TGCCGATAATAGTCGAATCATCGCTGATGCGGGATTGATCTAGCCTCAGCGCTAAGACTTGTTTTGGACTTTTTATTGACTTGCCGCGCGGCTTGGTGGTCTAATGCGCGCCTTGCTGGACAAGGCCCTGCTTGACTGAGTAAATCAAAAAAATTCAGTCATTTGTATCATCAAACCCGACCGCCAAATTACCCCGACACCAGTTTCGAAGGATGATTCATCGCTTTGCCGGTGGTTTCATCGGTTCGCTTTCCCGTTGCCGCAGGAGAACAGACGATGAATGTTACGCACACACAAAATTCCTCACTTATGAGCTTGTTTATCCGATTTCGTCTTTTGATTTTGTTCGCCGTGCTGGCCTTTGCCGCGACCAAACTAATTCCTAGTCAAATCGCGTCAGCGATTTCCATCCTCACCACGGACACGACAATTTCCACTCTTGCCGGAGGCGGCTTCAGTTCTGAAGTCCCTGCCAAACAGGCGCCCATGGTGCTGCCGACTGCCGTCGCGCTGGATCCGCGCGGACGTGGGTTTTATGTCGTGGATGAAGTTGATGGAACCAGCTTGCTTCGGTTTGTCAGTACCTCTTCTGTTCCCATCACTCTTGGGGGCGTTACCATCCAGCCCGGCCACATTAATCTGATCGCGGGCGGAGGCATACAAAACGATGATGGCGGTTCTCCGCTGGATACCGATCTGGCGCAAATTACGGGCTTGGCAGTTGATTCGTCTGGGGATGCAGTTTATCTGTCAATTCCCTCTTTTTCAGCCATTCGAATCATCAACGTAGGAACGCAAAACCAGACGGTGCTTGGAAAAACCATTGCGCCCGGAACCATCAGCACAATCGCTTCGCCCGATCAGGCAACATTTCGCGCAATCGCAGTTCACCCCACGACAAAGGAAATCCATTTCATTGCCGGACGGCTGGTCTTAAAGCTCAACAGTTCAGGCGGACAGGTGGTCGTTGCCGGAGGCGGCAATCCCCCAACTGGAAATGGAGACGGCGGCCTGGCAACGCAAGCCAGATTGACCGCGCCGACAGGATTGGTTTTTGAAAACAACAATAGTTTGTTAATTGCTGATGGCGGAGACGCCCGCACCATTCAGGGCAGCATCCGGCGGGTCAACACCACCGGAACAATCAGCACAGTGGCTTCGGGGCTGGAATACCCGACGGGCATCACGGTGTCGCCGACCGGCGAAATTTATGTCGCGCTCGGAAATGCGCAGCAAGTCATGCGCATTAATTCAACGGGCGTAAAAACCATTGTCGCGGGCAATCAGAGCATGCAGTTGTGCGATCCCAACAATACGCCGACTTGTGGCGACGGAGCTTCGGCCTTGCAGGCGTATCTGAACATTCCCGACAGCACTGCCAACGCGACGCTGGGTATCGCCGTGGACGGACGCGGACTGTATTTGCCCGATTTTCGCTACAAACGAATTCGCTTTGTCACCTTGTCTGGGGGAACGCAAACGATTTTAGGCACCACGATTCCGCTGAACGTGATCAACTCCATTGTTGGCAGCGGTCAGCCATCGCCGTACGACAGTTCGCAAGCGGCGTATGCAGAGCTGTTTGTACCCACAGGGGTTGCAGCCGATGCACAAGGGAATCTGTTCATCTCAGACACAGGTAATAACCGGCTGAGGTTCGTCAATCGCACGACTTCGCCCATAACACTGTTCAACACAACGCCTTGGGCGGTGACCATCCAGCCCGGCCAGATTGTGACGCTGAACAAGGAAGCCGGGGATTTTCAGGTAGACGATCGCATCACGACAGCGCTGCTTCTGACACCACAAGGCCTATACCCAGCGGCCAACGGTTTGTTTATTACGGATTCGCAAGCCGGAGCTTTAATCAAAGTCCCGCCAACTTCCGTGACTGGCCGTCGCAGCGGAGTCATTCGCTTTCTGAACACCTCAAACACCGATGTGACCTTTTTTCCGAACGGCGATGCCAAGGTCGTCGTCCCGCCAGGCCAGATCAAAGACATTGCTGGCGTTCGCCCGCCGAACAATCCGCAAGCGCTTGGCGATGGCATGCCAGCCAACCGCGTTGCGTTTTTCCCGACCGATGTGTCCGTTGATCGGACCGGAAATCTTTTGATCGCCGACCAGGGAAACAACCGAATTCGCAAAGTTGACGCGCTAACGGGCATCGTCAGCACAATGTACGGCGATGGCACACAGCAGTCCTTGTTTGGCCCGACCGGCATCGCGCTTGACGGCTCAGGCAGATTGCACATCGCCGACACGCGCAACAATCGAATCCTGCGCCAGGACACGCCCACTTCCACAACGTTTTCCGTTATTGCAGACGTTTCCCGCAACATTCGCCGTCCGCGCGATTTGACTGTTGATGCCGCAGGGAAAATTTTCATTACCAACGCGTTGACGAATCAAATTCTGGATCTGGAAGCGCCGACCAATTCGCTTGGCACAACCAGCATTGTTGCCGGAACCGGCAACCCCGGCTTTTCGGGTGACGGCGGCGACAGCCCGCTTGCCCGGCTGAATTTTCCAAATCCAGGAACCGCGACCAACGATATTCAAGTAACTTGCAGCATCATCGCGCTGATCAATGGCGATCTGGTTTTTACCGATACGATCAACAACCGCGTGCGAATGCTGAAACGAAAAGCTGGCACGCCGCCCGTGGTCAGCGTTTCCGCTGCCAGTTTTTCAGGCGTCGAACTTGCGCCGGAATCCATCGTCGCAGCCTTTGGCGAAAAGCTGGCAACGCAAATCAGTTCGTCGAACGCCATTCCTCTGCCAACCACACTCGGAGGCACAACGGTAAAAATCCGCGACAGCGCAGGAACCGAACGACCGGCTCCGCTGTTTTTTGTTGCGCCGACCCAGATCAACTATCTGGTTCCAACGGGAACAATTCCCGGTCCGGCAACAATCATCGTCGTCAGCGGAGACGGAACCCTTTCCACGGGCACGCTGAACGTCGCCACGGTCGCTCCCAGCTTTTTTACAACCAATGCTAATGGACAGGGACTGGCTTCGGCAGTTGCGTTGCGCATCAAAGGAGACGGCCAACTGATGTACGAACCGATTTCGCGTTTTGACACGACCACCGGACGTTATGTTCCGGTGCCTATTGATTTAGGCCCGGGAACCGATCAGGTGTTCCTGATTGCGTATGGCACAGGCTGGCGCTTTCGCAGCAGTCTGGCGACGGTCAATGCAACGATTGGCGGACTCAGCTCCGAAGTTTTGTTTGCTGGCGTGGCTGACGGTTACGTTGGCCTGGATCAATGCAATTTGCGGCTTCAGCGAGCGCTGATCGGACGCGGCGAAGTCAATGTTGTGCTGAACGTTGACAACAAAACCGCAAACACAGTCACGATTCAGGTCAAGTAAGCAGGGTTGCTGGCAAAGAAGCTTCGTTCTACTTATGCTAAGCTTTGCGCCGATTAAGGAGGCAGCATCGTTATGGAAGTAACTCTGAATTTGCCAGATAAACTTTACAGTCAAGCCGCGTGGCTGGCGCAACTGCTCAATCAGGATGTACCCGGCGTTTTGTCCGACACCATTGAAAATGCGTTATCGCCTCTCGGCACAGTTGCGCCAAATTTTAAGCCGATAAAGGAACTGCCTGATCGCGAATTGCTCACCATGGCCGATCTGAGAATGGAAGCCACTCAAGGTAAACGGATGGGCGTTTTGCTGGAACATCAGCAGGCTGGAGAACTCAGCGAAACAGAGCGACATGAACTGGTTGCGTTGACTCAGATTTATCACCAAAACCTTGTGCAAAAAGCTCAAGCGCTTAGCGAAGCCGTTCGGCGCGGATTACGGGAGCCACTTGAATCGTGAGCCGCAAAACGATTCCCGCCGAACTTGAACAGCGTGTCCGAACAGTAGCTGGAAATCGTTGCGGTTACTGCCTTAGCCCGCAATGGCTGCTTCCCTGGGAATTGGAAATCGAACATCTTGTACCGCTTGCGCGCAAAGGCACGGGGGAAGAAGAAAATCTCTGGCTTTCATGCAGGTCCTGTAACAGCTTCAAAGCCGTTCAAACCCATGCCTATGATCCTCTTACCCAACGACGAGTCCAGCTATTCAACCCTCGCCGCCAAAAATGGAAGCGTCATTTCAGTTGGAGCCAGGATGGGTCAGAAATCATTGGACTGACAACTTGTGGACGGGCGACTGTGGTGGCGTTGAAGTTGAACAACATTTTTGCAACTACTGCACGGCGCGAATGGGTTTCGGTCGGCTGGCATCCACCTGAATAAGCTCTGGCTTTCCCTAACGGAACTCACCCTGCATTCAAACAACCACAATTCAGACCAAATAAGTCGCGCAAAAACCTGGCTTGCGCGGCTGGGAACTGACGGCTAAGATCAATTTGACGTTGAAACCAAACCCCATCACTTCATCAACTTCAAATCACGCGAGGTCGTCATTCCTATGCCTAAACCACAAACGCTCGGCGAATTGAAAGCAGCGGGGTATCGCAGCCGCTCCATCAAGTCCGAAGTTCGTCATAATCTGATCAAACGCCTTCAATTGGGCGAAACACTGTTTCCGGGCGTCATCGGCTATGAAGACACAGTCATTCCGCAATTGATCAACGCGCTGTTGGCCAAACAAAACCTCATCTTGTTGGGTTTGCGCGGACAGGCCAAAAGCCGGATTTTGCGTGAACTGACCAGTTTGCTGGACGAAGAAATTCCCGCGCTGGCTGGTTCCGAAATTAATGACGATCCTTTCGCCCCCCTAAGCGCTTACGGCAAACAGCTCTTGGCGGAAAAAGGCGACGACACGCCGATTGCCTGGGTTGGCCGCGATGCGCGTTACGTTGAAAAGCTGGCGACGCCGGACGTGACTATCGCCGACATCATCGGCGACGTTGATCCGATCAAAGCTGCGCGCGGAGGCCATCTGCTTTCCGACGAACTGACAATCCATTACGGCCTGTTGCCGCGCGCCAACCGAGGCATTTTCGCCATCAACGAACTGCCGGACCTGGCTGGAAAAATTCAGGTCGGATTGTTCAACATCCTTCAAGAAGGCGACGTTCAAATCAAAGGCTATCCGGTGCGATTGCCGCTGGACGTCTTGCTGGTCTTTTCCGCCAACCCGGAAGATTACACCGCGCGCGGCAAAATCATCACTCCGCTGAAAGACCGCATTGGCGCGGAAATTCAAACTCATTATCCCGCGTCGCTTGATCTTGGAATTTCCATCACCAAACAGGAAGCCTGGTTTGACCGCGAAAGCGACGAACTGAACGTTCAAGTTCCCAGCCTGATTTTTGAAGTCGTCGAACAGATTGCCTTTCTGGCGCGTGACGATAAACGAATTGATAAACGCTCTGGCGTCAGTCAGCGGTTGCCGATTTCTGTGCTGGAAAGCGTGGTTTCCAATGCCGAACGGCGCGCTCTGCAAAATGGCGAAACGGAAGCCGCTCCGCGCATCAGTGATGTGTATGCAGCTATTCCCGCCATCACAGGCAAACTGGAACTGGAATACGAAGGCGAGCAGGTTGGAGCAGAGCGCATCGCGCGCGATTTGATCCGCAAAGCCTGCGGCGAAGTTTTTCAGGAACGCTACAACGGCGTGGATTTCCGCCACGTGATGGATTTTTTCAATCAGGGAAAGTCGCTGGCACTCAGCGATGTGATGACTGCCGATGAAGCATTGAATCAATTACGCAAGGTCAGAGGGTTAATTGAAACCGCCCGCACCGGAAAAATTGAAGACGATTCCGAAAGCACTTTGATCGCCACTTGCGAACTGATTCTGGAAGGCCTGCATTCGCAAAAGAAACTCGCCCGCAACGAAGAAAAAGGCAAAACCAGTTACAAACAATCTGCACCGGAGCGTCCAAACCGGCGACAAACGTTCGACGATTGGAGCAGCGGCAGAGTGAATTAACGTGAGATTGCTTCAAGCAAGGAATTGACTGCGCGCTCCCAGGTAAATTGCTGAATACCTTTGTAACCTGCCAGAGCAATCTGCTGCCGCAACTGGTCATCTCCTAGCAATTTCAACATTCTGTCAGCAAGCAACTCCGGCTGTTTAATTGGCGCGAACAGCGCGCTTTCACCGTCAATGCTGAACTCGCTCGCGCCGCCATTGTCCGCCGTCACCAGGGCGCATCCGCAGGCCATCGCTTCAGCGGATGTCAACCCCCAGCCTTCTGACCAGCTTGGGTTCAGGAAAATTCTGCAGCCGTTATACAGATCAACCAGCCGAGCCGTTGTGGGCTTTCTTTCGTAGTGAATCCAATCTGGGATGTATCCCAGGCGCGGCTCCGTTCCAAAAAGAACCGCTTGTAGCTCAGGGTATTTTTGTTTCACTATCTCAATCGCCTGTACACCGTCTATTGTTCCCTTCTCTTCGTTCGGATGCGCCAGCATCCCAATCCGCAATCCTCGTTCGTTGATCGGAGCCAACAACCGGAAATCCGCAAAATCAATTCCATTGGGGATATGAGTAGTTCTTCCCTGCTCACCCACACCGGAAGCGATTTCAAAGAGTTGCCGGGAAATCACGATTTTGTGCAGCGGCAGTTTCCAGCTCGCCAGAACGAACTCTTCTGATTGCTTCCAAGTTTCGTAAGATTGAACCAGGTAAAACTTCTTCCCTTTTCTGGCCGAATAAACAGCAACCGGAAACGCCGTTTCGCAGGCCGTAGCAAAAACAACATCTGCGTCGGGGATGTTGGCTTCTTTCAGGTCTGTGACCAGCAAAAGGTTTACGTCTTTGTGCACATCAAACCACGAAACCAACGGGCGATTCACCAGTTGTTGTTTATACGTCCAAAGGCGTTTTTTGGCAGTCTGGGCTAGACCACTTTGGGGTTCGATGTTTCTGGGATGGATTATCGTCACTTGATGGCCGAAATCAGTCAGCCGATTGGCGTATTCGTAAACGACTTTGAAACCGCCGGACGGCGAATTCAAATACATCGGCAATACGAACGTTATTTTCATTGCTAATCGGTTCCTTGCTCGTTTTGATCCAGAACAAGCTGCCTAAATAAAATTGAATTTGAGCGCGATACTGGACGAAATGTGTCTCCAGACAGAACAGGAACAAGCATCTACATTGTATTAGCATTTGGCCTAATCGCTGCCATACACACCATTTCGGTAATGTGTATTCGGGATGGGGTTTATAACCTGTTAATCCTTTTTTCGACAAAGACTAAACTATTTGCCTTCAACACATCCGGCGTTTTTATTGAATGGCACAGAGCATGCAATCCCAATTGTGAATTTGACAACCAATAGTTGAGAAGGAGGAAGTATGATCAACTTGAAAAAAGGAATTTTGTCATTGGCTCTTGCTGGTGGTTTCATCTTGAGCGCGGGTGCTTTTGTTGATGCCAACGCGCAAGGCTGGCGCTGGGGACAGCAACGTCGAACTGACCGTGATCGGGATGGCATCCCTGATCGCAGGGATAGACGCGTTGACCGTGATCGCGACGGCATAGATGACCGTATTGAAGCTCGTCGCGGAAGAACGGACATCAACCGAAACGGAGTTCCGGATCGAATCGAAAGAAACCGATATTATCGGAATAACGGCAACTACGGATATTACGGCAACGGAAATTACGGATATAACAATGGTTATGGGTACAACAATGGCTATGGCGGTTATAACAGTGCCGAATATCAAAAAGGGTATCGGGATGGTTTAGATCGCGGCCAGGAAGATGCGCGTGACCGTAGAAGGGCGACTCCCAATAATTCTTCGCATTTCCGAAACGGTAGTGCGACTTACCGCCAAGGATTTAGCCAAGGCTACAACGTAGGCTACAACCAATATCGGCGCTGGTGATGGGTTTCCTTTCAGGTGAAAAAAAAGCCTGCCGAGTTTTCGGCAGGCTTTTTTACTTTTGCAGGGTGCCGCATCAACGCAGCGTTTCGCTGACTATTTTTTTCCCACTTGCGAACTTAGCCATTCATCACGCAGCTTTTTCATTTCAGGCGTCACGTCTTTATTGAGAGATTCAAAAGAGACGACTTCGACCGCAGGGTCTTCCGTGAAAGTCAGTTGAACCGCGTTCTTCACGCCGCGCTGTTCGACTTCAATGGCGATTGTGTCTCCAGGTTTGTGCTTTTCCAGAACCGTTTGAATGTCAGAAGGCTTGCTTACAGCATGGCCGTCAAACATCAAAATCTTGTCGCCACGATCCAAGCCCGCTTTATAAAGCGGACCATTACGCATTGTCGGGCCACCAATGATCAAAGCTCCACCTTGCTCACGAAACTGCGCATCCAACCAGAGTTTCCCAGGGCGTGTTTTGCGAAACTGAAATCCGGCTTTGGCCAGCAGGCTTTCATAATCCGGCGCTTCGTGACCTTCGATGTAACGCGTGAAAAACTCA
>CAYLJQ010000290.1:0-8361 GCA_964383955.1 uncultured Heliomicrobium sp.
CTTTACAGGAAACCTCATGCCGAGGCAGCACCATTGAATTTCAACAGACCGATACTGCTAGGGAATTTTCGGAGAGAATAACAAACTCAGCATTGATTGTAATTGCACTGACTGGATCGTCAGATGGGGGTGGAAGGTTCGACTCTCTGTGGGAAGACTGAGAATCAGACTTGTTCGGAGCTAAAAGCAATTTGTAAAACTTGCCGGACGCGAAGCGGGATTATACATACCGCCCCTTGGCTGTAAACCATTTTTTTAATCTTTGGGAAACTTGATGCTCAGCGGCTATTCATCCAACAGCCTGGCAGCGAGCAACTTCTGGCCTCCTATGGAAGTGTAAAGCCCGTACCCACTCAGTCCCACCATGACGAACAAGGCAAAGAGCGAACTGCCCGCGTACCAATTCGACAGATTCGGCGTTATTGGGTATTGAAAACAGAGGGCGAAAAACAAAAAGTAACTGATGGAAGCCAACAGCCCAAGGCGTGAAACTGTAATGACGACTGCCGCTGCTTCCATCGAATAGAGCAAGCCTTGCGGCCACGAAGTTGTGAAAAACAGCAGCAGGAAGACATAAAACAACAACCAGCTTGCCGTCGCCGCCAGCCACTCCCGCCGCACCACCAGGTAAATCAGCAAGAGCGTCAATAAACAACTGAGTCCGGAAAAAATCGCTTCAGGCAGGCTGAGCATGAAATGCCCGAAAAGACGGCGAGTATCGCTAAGTGTCAGCGGATTGAGTTCGGTGGCAAGCCCAAGGCCGTGTCCAAGTCGCAAGGCGAGCAAACGGCCAGACCAGATAATCAACGGATGGCCGATCAGTCCCAGCATTCCGCCCAGCAACACGTCGCGCCCGATCATGGGGTCGCGAAAATCGCCCGCCAGCAATCGCGTCCATGAAATCAGCAGCTTCGGCCAATAACGGCGCACAGCGGGTTCCAGTGCCAAATAACAAAGCCAGGACAGCATGGCGTAAAACAGCGAAGCGGCGGTGGAATCAAACAGAATTCGAAATTCGCTGATAGTCGGCACGTGATGTGCGCTGAGCAATTTGCCGACAAAGCCGAGCGCGAAGATGGTCAGTGCCAATTTATTGGTGCCTTTCAGATCACCGCGTCCTTGCCGCAAGTTGCGTCGCGCCAGAAGCAATGCTCCGAAAATCATCGCCGCAAAAATAAGCGTCATCAGGATGTTTCCGGCCTTTTGGCCTGCACTGGTTACAGGAGCTTCCTGCCGCCGCGCTTTGTCCCAGGGCGCGACGATGCGGAAATATACCGGCTGGCCTTGCCAGGAAGCGGCTTCGACGCGAATCGGAACATCGGCGTGATCGGGATGCTGGCCTTGCCAGGCGACTTGCTGGTCGGCAAATCCGGGCGGAGTCCATTGCGGTGTAGCCGTGGCGAATTTTGCTAAATCCATTCCGGCTTCGGCAAAAAGCAGCTTCCAGTCGGGCTGCGCGGAATCGTCTTTGCCGGAAATCACTTGCGGCGGAACGGCCTGAAATTCCACCAGCCGTCCGCGCGGGTCAAGAATCATGCTGATCATGCCCGGTGCATCCATCGGCGGATCAGTCAGCGAAACATAACCGGAAAAATATCGCCAGGCAGTCACATAACGCGGGCTTTGGCGATACCAGAAATAAAGCGTCAGTGGTTGGCCTGCTTTGGTGCGTTGCCAATATCCAGCCGGAGCTTGCGTCTGGAAGGCGTATTCCCAAAAGTTCTGATCCAGCTCAAAGCCATGCGCGCTATCAACCGGCGCGGCATCGTAGCCCAATTGACGGCTCAAGGTTTTTGCGCGTTCGGCTAATACTTCTGGCGATTTTTCCAACGGCACATTTTCGTGCAGTAAAACGCGCTTTGCCGTCAGCAACAAAAAAGCCAGCACCGCCAGGGTCGTCAACAAACAGGCAATGGCAACCGCCGGACGCAGGCTCCCGGATTTCGGCGCAGCCGCGACCATTTCCGGTGAAGGTGTTTCTCCGGCGGCAAGTGCTGCTGCCAGCGGATCGTTTCCCGGCAATGCCGCCGCAACTTGAATCGCCGACGTTGGACGATCTGCCGGATCTTTGGCCAGACAGCGCAAGATCAGCTTTTCAACTTGCGGAGCAATTTCTTTAACGTGCAAGGAAGGATTCGTCGGCGCGCTGTGTTCGTGTAAACGGCGCAGATCGTCCAGCGAACCGGCTTCAAAGACTCGTTTTCCGGTGAAGATTTCGTAAATCACCAGGCCCAGGGCGTAAACATCACTTTTGGTCGTGACTTCCTTGCCTGCCAGTTGTTCCGGCGACATATACGCCGGAGTTCCGGACATTACTTCCTGACCGCGAAACTGTTCGGCCAATCCGGCCAGGCCGAAATCCGTGATGCGGACTTTGCCTCGTCCGTCAATCATCACGTTTGCCGGTTTCAAGTCACGATGCAAAATTCCCGCGTCGTGAGCGGCGGCCAAACCCGCGCAAAGCTGGTTGGAAATTTCGACGGCTTTGTCCGCAGGCAATCGCCCGATGCGGCGCAACAGGGAAGACAGGTCTTCCCCGTCAATGTATTCCATCGAAAGAAAGTGTTGTGGGCCTGCTTCGGTCTGAATTTCGCCGATGTCGTGAACGCGGCAAACGTTTGGATGCGTGACTTGCCGGGCGGTGCGAACTTCGCCCAAAAAGCGAGCCAGCATGGCTTTGTCGTTCGATAGTTGAAGGGTAAGGAATTTCAACGCAACGGATTGGCCGAGTTTCAAATCGTCTGCGCGATAGACTTCTCCCATTCCGCCTTTCCCGAGTTGGCCGACGATGCGATAACGTCCCGCCAGCAACGCGCCTGGCGCAAAGCGTGACTTTTCCAGAAATCCTGTTGGCGCCATCGCCAGCAAGTCAGCGGCGTCATGAATTGCTGCCTGAATCGCGCCGCCAGCGGCCTCCTGATAAACCAATAACGCTTCGACTTCCCGGCGCAAGACTTCATCGCCTTTGCAGGCTTCGGCCAAAAACGCCGCACGGTTTTCTGGAGCGACGTCCATCGCAGATTGAAACAGGCGCTCAATCTGTGGCCAGACATCCTGCGTCAACTGCAATTGGGAAGTCAGCCGGGTTGTCAGCGCGCCAGCACCGCGGCCTTCCAAAACTTGTTTGCCGCCCAGATTCTGTGTCGCTTGTTCGTGAAACGTAATGAGCGCCTCAACGCCTAGCCGTGTGGTGAAATCTTCGGCGCAGGACTGATTCAATAATGCTGTTCGTTGTTCCGGGGTCAGCGAGCAGGCGGTGCTTGTCAATTCTTTGATCTGTTGCCAGCGTTCAGGAGTCATATTTTTTAAGTAGTCGTGAGTCAGGAGTCGGTAGTTAGCGGCAGAATTGTCTGCCGTCTACCGAATCCCGACTACGGTTTTTGGATTTGCCTTCCCAGCCAAGCTTCGGCCATTCGCAAATCGCGACGCAAGGTGGCGACCGAAAGCCCTGTGACTTCGGCGATTTCGTCCATGCTCAGGCCGCCAAAATAGCGAAGTTCGATGATGCGGCTTTTGCGTGGATCGTGTTTGGACAAATCGTTTAGCGCGTCGTCCAGCGCCAGAACATTTGGCGCAGCGTTGGCGGGAATCTTGATTGCTTCATCCAGCGGCAATGCCTGCACACCCGCGCCGCGTTTGGCTGCGGCGTGAGCGCGCGCGTGATCCACCAGAATGTTTCGCATCAGGTGCGCTGCAACGCCGATGAAGTGAGCGCGGTTTTGCCAGTCCAATGGTTGTTGGCCGATCAGTTGCAGATAGGCTTCGTTGATCAAGGCGGTGGCATTCAGCGTGTGGTCTTCACGCTCGCGGCGAAGGAAGCGGGCAGCCAGCCGGCGCAACTCTCCGTATACCAGCGGCGTCAGCTTTTCCAGCGCCTGCTCGTTTCCATTGCGCCAGTCATTCAACAATCTGGTCACGTCGTGCGAAGCGGACTCGGTCATCGGTTCTCCCGGCGGAGTTGCAGAAATCGGCAAAGACGCCGGAGAGAGTAGCCAGCGAGCGCAAATCGAGTCAATCCATTGCCCCAATTTATTGACTCGCCGATGCAAACGACAAGAAAGTTGCATAACGATTCCCGCTCAATAAAAGCGGAAATCGAAAGGCAAATCGCTCACGCGAACTAAAAATTTTTCTCCCACAACGCCGCACGAAGAAAACACGAAGAATAAGCGGAGATTTTGGCTTCTTGGCGAAACTTCGTGTGGCTTCGTGGCAGATAAAGGCTGTAGAGACAAAAAGGCCGTGCGAGAGAACTCGCACGGCCTATGAAGTGAAAATTAAATACGCGCTGCTTTAGTTTGATACGTAGTTGCTGCGCGACAGCTTGGCCGATCCGGCGTTGGAGCCAGTAGAGTTGACGACCACCGCATCACGGTTGCCAAGCGGCGTGTTTTGCGTCGTCTTAACGCTAAGCACGATTTTGTCTTCCTCGATGCTGGAAATTGTCACGCTGATCTGGGAACCACCGCTGCAACTGGAAGTGCAGTCAAATCGCACCTGCGTTCCGGAATTGAAGCCCGTGCCGGTGACGGTCACGGTCGTGGTATTAAACCGCGGCAGCTTCGCCGGAGACGCGCTGAGAATGGTCAGCGGGCGCGGCAGCACTTCGATCTGTTGCGGCGCGGTTGTGTTCGTTCCGCCTTTGCCGTCGGAAACAGTCAGTGTGATGGAATGGATTCCAACCGGCAGCGTTGCGTCAACAATTGCGCCTTCGGCAACGACCGCCTCGCCATCCTTCCAAACATAGGTCAACGGGTCCAAATCGGCATCGCTGGATTGCGAACCGTCCAGGCGAACAATCGCGCCTTGTTTGACAGTGGCCTGGATGGTCGCCGGTAGCGCGGCCATTCTGGCTACTGGAACATTATTGGTTCCGCCGCCTCCGTCGCCGCCGCCATCTCCGCCGCCATCGCCGCCACCTCCGTCGCCGCCAGGACCCTGGCCGCTGCCGGTTTCGTCGTTTTCAACATCGCTGATCTGAATGCGGAACGGCAAAGTCTGATAGATGCCGCCTTTGCTGTCAGTCATCACGATGCGAACGTTGGTTGCGGCTGCCTGGTCGCCTTGCTGCGGAGTAATCACCAGATTGGTTTTGCGAGCCACAGGATCCATTGCATCCAGCCGGGCGTACGATGGCGCGCCGACCAGCGAGAAGATGATTGGATCACCATCAAAGTCGCTGGCTTCCAGTGAAATCGTGCGCGGTTTGCCCACCACGACATATTGATCATTCAGGCTGTTCATGGCGGGCAGTTTGTTGCTGGCGGTGCCGCCCGATTGCGGGAATGTGGCAGTGCCTTTCTTAATTTCGACTTCCATCTGGGCCGTCGAAGTGTTGCCCGAATTGTCGCGAGCCGTAAATGTGACGAGTGTTTTGCCAATCGGATACACGTAACCAGGCAGCTTCGACGATGTCACGGAAATGACTCCATCAACCGCGTCATAGGCTACTGGCAACGGATAGTTGACCGTCACGCCCACGTTCGATCCCGTGGTGCGCGTGATCTTGGATGGAACACCGCTGATCGTTGGCGGCGTGTTGTCGCGCACATCCACCTGACGAACCAACGGTTCTGAAGTCAGGGCATTGCCATCTGTGACGATCAGCTTGATCACGTGTGTGCCAAGGCCCAGACGAAAGTCCGAAACTGGCGCGGTCGAAATCAAGGTTTCGCCGTCATACCATTTGTACGTCAACGGATCGTCCACGTCCGGGTCGGTTGAAATGCGACCGTCCAAACGAACGATGGTTCCATTCTGTGCGCGCGCTTCGGTGTTGTAATCAATGGATTCGAAGTTCGCCGTCGGAGCGTGGTTGTTCGGATTGGTCGAAAGCGTTTTCAGTTGGTAGGTATCCATCAACGTCAGCGCGTGTAACGTAACGCCTCCGCCGATGCCTCCCGTCCAGTTCGAGCTGTCCGGTTGGGTGGAAAACGGCGTCATCGGCGCTCCGTTAGTCCAGGCGAAAATGGGCGAGCCAGGCGCAAGTTTCATCCAACCGCGATGCCCTCTCAAAATCGTGCTGGTGATGGGCGGAGCAGTCACGTTGCCGCCTCTGATCTGGCCAATGCGAACTTCTACGCCACCGACTGTCGCGGAATTTTGTGCCAGCAATTCATCGTAAACCGTTGTCAGAACGGAACCACGAATGTTGACCGGATCCAGCACGCTGGCAGGCGGACGCGCATAACCCAGCGTCGTGTTGTTATCCAACTGACTGGGCAATCCCGCCACCGCCATTGTCGAAAACAAACGGTCGTAGTTGGTATCGTCGAATGTGATGGTTGCCGTTTGCAGGTCCTCGTTGCGCGGCAATGTTCCGGCAGAGTTTTTGGCCACCGCCAGGGCGTTGTACCCAAACGGGATTCCGTTTTGATCTTTCACGCGACCGCTGCCAATCAAAAAGTTGAAGTTAAGCGGCAAATAGCGGTTATCAATTGCCGTCGCCATCACCCAGCCTTTTTGGTTTGGAGCCAATTCGTTCGGATTGATTTCCGTCGTCTGGTTGGGGAAAAGCGAAACAATTGTTTCGGTCATTGCTGTCGAATCTGCCATCCCGGTGAAAAAGACGCGCACGCGCGCTTTTTGCGTTGGATGTGTATTGGTGATGAAAAGCCGCGAATCGCCATACGTTCCACTGGCGAACCGTGGATAAACCAGCAAGCTACCGGCTTTCATTTCGCTGGCGCCTGTGGAGCCTTCCGCCGCTTCCGCCTGGTTTGAAGTCACAACATCGTTGGCCGTAATTGGCGGTACGGTAATCGGCATTTTCATCGTGAACGAATCCAGACGGCTCAGCGCCTGCATGTGGCGTGCGCTGCGGTATTTGGTCGTCAGACTGTCGTTCAGCGTCAATCCCAGCAGTGGGACGGGAACGCTGTCAATCGTTGCCGCGAAGTTGCCCCAGCCGGCGCGATCCGGCGTGATAAAGCTGTTGAGCGACGGCAAATTCCAGATGCCCGTGACAGGTTGATCTAGTCTGCAATTCGCGTTGACGATTTGTGGATACGGTCTGCCGCTTTGGTCATAGGCGATGGCGACGACCTGAAGCGCTTGTGATCCTCCGGCCAGATTGGCCAGCGGGCTAATCAAGGTGACATCGGTTCGATCTGCCGCGACGGGAGGCTCTTCGCCAGCGTTCGGGTCCTGGTTATCAATTCGGTCAAGCGCGACCAACTGCGGCAGACGGTCGTAATCCGTATCGTTGAATTTGATTTCGGCTTCTGTTGCGCCTTCCTGCACTGCAACTCCGCCGCCGGTTCGTTTCGCAACGCTGACGGCGTTGTAACTGGCCTCATGGCCGCTGGCGTTTCCAGTAACAATGCTGGCGCTGCCAATCAGCCAGTTAAATTGTGAAGGAAAGCCCTGCGAATTGATTGCCATGACGACCAAGTAGCCTGTCTTGCCCGGATCTTCGGTGCTGGCCATCAACGTGCGCGTTTGGTTCGCCGCCAGATTCAGGAACATGTTATGCACCTGGCAATCGCGCACGAAAAACAAGCGCAACGTCACGGCGTCGCGCGGGTTGACGTTGGTCAGCGAAATGAGCGTGTTGACGCTGCTGGGATTGGCGCTGTCACTGGTGTATTTCGGAAAAAACAGCAGACTGCCGGGTTTGGTGTTGCTGGCTCCGCTTTTCTGAGAGTTTGATCCAACTTGCGGAAAGCCAGGCCCAACGGAAGGTTGATCGGTTTGAATTGTGAACGCTGGCGAAGCCGCTTTAGCCGACCAGATTTTGTGGCTAAATAATACTGCTGCAGACGCTGCAGCCACCATCACCAACGCCAACACCCCAACGGTTGCCTTACGAATAAAGGCGAATTGATTATTTTTGAGTCTCATTTGTTTTAATTTGATGTTCTGAGGTTTGAACTCCATACAGTCTCCTAGACGGCGCTCCGGCCGGCATCGCAAGTCAAGGGTTGTATAAATTTGCTGACTTGCCGTCACCATAACGTAAGAATATTAAATAGCCAGGAGGGGGCGCGATTGAGCTTCGTTTGGGCAGTATTTGGCTGCGTTTTTATCTTCCTGACCGATTCACCACCGACTGCCATTGAATAATATGTTGGGATGCAGCAATGGCGATTGATAAGGCTAATGCGGTATTCGGAACATTAGCAGCGTGAGCAAGCTCGACTTTTGTATCCGCAGGAACGGGGTTACGGATGGGTTAAATGTTGGAAGCTAGAGTATGTAGCGTTTCTATGAGGCACAACGCCGTGAGGTCATACTCAACGCGGCGCACAGTACCACATCCTCAATAAATGCCGCAAGACATTTTACAATCAGCGCTTTCCAAGCGGTTTGTTCTAACCTTTTACGCCACCGTTGCCACCTTTTCAGGCTGTGATAATCTGT
>CAYLJQ010000291.1:0-8338 GCA_964383955.1 uncultured Heliomicrobium sp.
GGTACGTTGCATAAAAACTCCTTGAAATGGGGAGAGAAGAAGTTCCTGACAAACGTATTGAAAAAGGCCTGGCGCGGGCACGAACGCCCGGCTGCTTTTCAAGCTACGCGCATAATTCGAAAAGCAGCTTCGCCATCAATGGCTTGCCACAAATTGTCGGTTGGTTTTGAGGAGGTCTGATTGGCGCGGTTCAATGCGACCGCGTTCTTTTTCGATATGGTACTGGTGATGGCGTTGGCAACTGAAATGCAGTCGTCACCAAGCCAACCGGTGTGTCTTATACCAATCCCAAGGACAGGTGGTCAATCTGTGAATCACAAATTTTCGAGAAAAACTTCTTCAAAATTTGAAGACTCACGCAAATTTTCTAAGTTCAGGCTTGTTCATAAGCTTGCTGCAGCCAGGTGATCAACTCTTTGTCCACATCCTTGGCGCTTTCGACGCGAACCCGATGGCTGACCATCGCGTTGAAACTTCCTGACGGTTCAAGCTTTCCTGCTGGCGGAACGCCTTTCAAATTGATGCCCACATCTACGCGAGCTTTTGTTGTCGGCTGGATCAAGGCGAACTGTTTGTTACGGCGCAAACTGACGTACGTTTTCTTCGGAGAAATTTCGACATCGCTGCCGAATTTGCCGATGGCTTTGATCAGCGCATCATAAATCGGCTTCAGGCCAGCCTTTTCGCCAGCGTATTGCGCGGCCACAGGATCGTCCGCTGCCGCTTTCCCTTCTTCACTTTGGCCTTTCAACGTGTGCGCCACCAGATTGGCGTAGCCATGTCCAAGCTCATGTTCCGCTTTCAGGAACTTGACGATTTCGCCGTGCTTTTCCAGCTTTGAGGTTTTGGCGATCTTCACCCATTCCTCCAGAGACTTGCCGGTCTTCTCCTTCAAGTTCTGAATCATCGTTTGCATTGCTTGATCTATTTTGTCTGCCATCAAAATTCTCCTGATTGGTTTTCTGCTGCCTTGATCCAGCCTCGACAATTGCTGGCACCGCATAAGCATTCAAAATTCCACGGTGAAGCGGGCAATGGATGCGCCAGATAATCGAAAGTGAGTTCTTCGTCCGCAGCGATGTCACGAACCGCCACCAACATTCCGGCATCATTGAACCGGCCGTTCGGATCGCAGGAATGATTGGTCAGATGCATCGGCATGACTTCCTGCGACCAGTAATCAAAAGGATAAATCTCTTCGCCTGTAACGTATGCTCTGGTCGTAAATAACGCTTTATGTTTGTGCGTCGAAAATTCGACGACGCGGAATTCTTCAAACCCTGGCAGTGTCATTACTAACCACCCTGTTGGCGTTTCCGCTCTTCTTCTTCCATCTTTTTCCGCAAGCTCAAAGGCCGCATGTCCGTCCATACTTCTTCGATGTAGGCTAGACATTCGGCTTTGGTTCCGGATTTCCCCCCGTAATTCCAGCCCAACGGCAGTTCTTTGTAATCAGGCCAGATGGAATATTGCTCTTCGTGGTTCACGACCACTTTGTAAATGGTGGTGTCTTCCTGTTGATCGTGTTGATTCATATCAATCCCCTTTTCAAGAATAATTACTTCATGACTACCAAACCCGTCGCCGTTTTATTGATGTGCACAGCCATCATCCGCACCAGTTCGGCATTCGTGAACGGTTGCCAGCCGTGCGGTTTCATCGGTCGCCCGTATTCAAACACGGCTTCGGCTTTCGGACTGTCGGCAGCTTTCAAGAAATCTTCGAGCTGATAGACCGCCAGATTCAGATAGTAGTTGTCCATATCGCCGCAGTACACGTGAATCTTGCCAACAAGGTCCGGGCCGATCTTCGACCAGTTTTTTTCCAGGTTGTAGCGCAAATCGTATCCGTTGTCGCGCATGTACAAAGCGACTTCACGATCAATTTTGCCGGTCAGCCGATCCCAAATCGGACGTGGATAGCCGTCTTTGCCAACTGGGCCGTACGCGGCATCCCAGGCGGCAATTTGTTGGCCTGACCGATTGTTACTGCCTAGCACGGCTTCCAATTGGCACATTTCGCGCATCGTCAGCGTCACCTGCCCGTCGGCGTTTCGAGACAACGGTCGAATCAACTTCGCCCAATCGCCAGCAGGAACTTCAAAGGCGTTGTCGTCTTCGTACACGTTCGACATTTGGTAGCGGCGGAAATCCACAGGGTCCGGGTACAACGACCACACACCGTTAAAAAACTTCGGATGAAAAATTTGCAGCGCCAGCGATTCCCAACCGCCGGTTGAACCTCCGGTCAGCACTCGCGCTTCCGGCTTGGCAATCAGGCGGAATTTTTCTTCCAGGTAAGGAATCAATTCCTGTGTCAGCGCATCACCATACGGCCCGTTGTTCGCCGAATTCACTGCGTATGAATCGTCATAAAACGGCGTCGGATGTTGAAAGGTGATGGCGACCATTCGCGGGAAGTTATCGGACATCCACGCTTGCGAAAATTCGTAGCCGGGTTCGCGCGCGCTACGAGCCAACCGCGCTTTACGCTGTTCGGCGCTTTCAGACGTAGCCGGAGCTTGTGTCGTAAATCCAAATGGAGGGTTCAGTCCAAAATGCCCCTGAATATAAATCGCCGGATATTTCTGGCTGGTGTTTTGATTGAAGTCTTTCGGCAGCAACAGCGTCGCCCCCAGATAAACCGGACGCCCCCAAAACTCCGAAAGCATTTTGCTTTGAATCTTAACGCGCTTAACCCATTCGGTGTCGGGCGGCATTTCAATCGGCGGCAGTTTCTTCATCAAGCTGAGTTTGATATTGAAGCCAGCGGCGGGATCAAGCCGTACGCGCTGGACTTCACTGACCAGATTGCCAGGCGAACGATTCCATTGCTGCCCTTCCCACTGATCCCAATGAACCCAAATCTTGTGGCCGTCTTTGCGATGGACTTGCGTGTACACGTTCAGCAACGCTTGAACGTAATATTCGCCCGCCGGCAGCTTGCTCAAACTATCCACCTGATAACCCAACACCGAAGCATCAATCACGGCATTCTCACCCGGCTTCAATGCATTTACATCTACGCCGTAAAACGACACCGAAGCTTGGTACGAACCCGCCTGCAACCGAGGCTCTACGCGATTGTTTTTCGAGATCATGACGAACACTCGCCCGGTGATCGGTTCGCCATTGAGCGAAGCGGGGAACGAAATCTCGAATTTGGATTCCGCCGCAGCCGTGTGCCCCGAACGCACCAGCAAAAGCGAAAGACAAATTGCGACTCCCGCCGCAATCAACAAATTACGCTTCATTTGAATCTTCATTAGAACTCTTCCTCATTGGAGACCTAAACTGTTATGTCGTAAAACTTCAAATACGGGCCACTCTTCCCTGAACTTATCATCAAAGCGATGCTTTCAAGGAAGGCATTGCGCTTGGCCGGATCATATTGAGCGCCCCACTGTGTATCCGTCGTGAAGCCGCCGCCGATGCCAACATTGCCGCCTTCAAGGATTGGCAGGTAATCTGCTGCGCCAGCCAGAATCTTCGTTTCAACCTCAAGCGCAAAGGTATCGGATACCTGATCAAAAGGAAGCAGATGCGCGTAAGAAAGCCATGGATCGCTTTTCGCAAAACTCTCAGAGACTTCAAAAGGAACCGGGTGGTCAGGATCGCCCATCAGCATATTTTGGATTAACGGCATCGCGCGGTCGTCCGTCATAAAGTTGATTGCCTCGATTCCTTTTTGCCAGCCAAAAATGGTCATTGTCAGATCGTGCCAGCGACCATGCCGGTAAACAATCGCCCCATCCCCACGAACCAGGGCGACGTCCGAAGTTTGTAATGTGTTGATCGCCTTTGCCAATTGTTCGTTCATCGAATTTCCATGTTTTCGCGCTTTATTGTTTTCAGGTTCACGGCTCGACAAAGCTTGCCTAAAACATCTTCAGGAATGCCTTTGTCGGAGGGGCCTTCTTCCAAAAAGCTGGCCAGACTCTGAAGGTGTGCGCCTGAACCGCCGTCCATAGTGTTATGGCGATGGCCATACCAAAGCAGCCCGTCTGCTTGCAGACTGACGCCTTCGTATCCCCACTGATTCACGTTCCAATTCCAATCGTCGCGCGATTTCAATTCGGCATCAGTCGGCGAAACGGTCAGAAAACCTTTGTACTGCGCTTCCCATTCCGTCAGCAAAGGTTCTGTCGGCAACTCCATTGCCAGCAGCGTGGGTTTGCCGATCGTGTACAGAAGCTGCCGTGTCGAACTGAGAACTGCGACATCGTAAACAAAATCCGTGGACGGCAATTTACCGCCAAAAAACTTGCCTTCAGTCGGCACCCAGCATCCGGCCCAACCGTCTCCTGTCAACGCCAGCAACCTCGAATCCGCCGACCAATTCAGATAACGAACACCAGTTTTCGCGACTTCATATTTCTGGCAATCCAGTCGGTGCAATTCGGTCTTTGTCTTATATTTCGTGACGCTGACAAAGCCTTGCCGCGTAGCCAGAAATTTTCCATTCGGAGACAGTTTTCGAGATGGCCCGCGATGAATTGAATCCAAAAGCGTAACCGGCAGATCGCTATTTCTGGCATTCGATGGAAAAACCAGCGAAGGTATGCGGCGAGAATTTGTCTCCTCTTTCTGGTGTGCCAACAACCCGTCTTTCAGGTTCCAAACCCAAAAACCGCCGAATACATTTGCCGCCGCGATTCTGGAAGAATCCGGCGAAAACGCCATGGATTGAGTCTGCCCGGTGAAGCCTGAAACTTGCGTTTGAAGTTCGCCGCTCGACAAGTCCCAAACAGTGATCGGAGCGGGCGCAAATCCGCCACAGGCACTCAGTTTTTCATCGTGAGAAATGGCAATTGCATTGATGCCTGAACCGTGCCGGATTTTGTCGAGGGGAGGAATATCCATAACGATCAAGTCGCGTTACACCTGAGCGGTGAAATCCGCCACCGTGTAATTTCCCGCCGGAGCGCCCACTCCACCCAACGTCTGGCGAAGCTCCATCAATGTTTTGCCCAGCATGTTTTGCCCGGAACCGTCGTGGTCGTCGCTCCAGTAATCGTCTCGTCCTTTGACATCGTTGTGCTCCAACAAGTACGCGTCGCCCGTCGCCAGCAGCGCCTGTTGAAGTGCTGCGTCGCTGAATTTCTGCGCCAGCACTGCCTTCATTGCTCCGTCGCGCCCCAAACCGGCGTAACTGCCATCGGGATTGTGCAGACCTTTTTTCTTTTGAAACGCGTCAGTTCCGGTTTTCGCCGCTTCAAACAGGGCCAAATCGGCGGGATTGTTCCACCACTTGGTCGCCTGAAACGCTGCTTCGGCGTTATGAAACGAAGCCGTGATGCCGTTGATGGTCAGCGAAAAACTACAACGATGAAAGTTGGCCAGAAACTGTCCGTGATAAACCTTATCGCAAACGGCATCGCCGTCAGGGTAATAAAAGGCAATCAAGTTATAGTTTTGACCGTGGATGGTGACTTGTTTGGGTCTTGAGGGAGGGATTTGAGATTGATTCATTGAAGATGTTCCTTGTTCCTATTTGGATAATTTCGCCAATGTCGCACGCGCTTCTTCAACGGTGCTGATTGGCGATTCGAAATCTATTCGCAGTTTTTGGCCATCCGCCAGCAGATCGAACCCTTCGCTATCAATTCCGGTCATAGCCACTGCTTGAACTTCAATCCCTTTCAGCGCCGCGCAGTAATGCCGAAGAGCTTTCTGGTGGTCGTCGTTCATGTGTTTGACGATGCCGGTTTCGGCTTGGCGAAACGGATTCGGGAGCAGCATGTCATCCGCTTCGACCCAGAAGATTTGCCCGAATCCGCCGATGAAACGCGCTCTGCGCAAGTGAATGCAGTACAACGAAAAGTCGTGCGCCTGAAAGTACGATTCCGACGACGGGAAATACCGCAGATAGCGGCGGCTGATTTCCGTGTCGCTTGGATTGACCGGCTCGGCGTCTCCGATCCATGTCAACCGCCCGGAGGCGTGAGGATCGTTCGAGTACCGATCAAAGATCGTCAGCGAGACTTTGTTGTTTTTCTTGATGTTGCGCGTGTGCTGGGCAATGTCGCTGATCAACATCACCGGCTGGCCATCGTAATCCAGAACATACGGCGCGATGGAGCCAAACGGATAGCCTTCGACATCCACCGATTGAGTGGAAAGCACGCCAACGCTTTGATGATTCAACAACTGCCGGGCAGCTACAGCTTTTTCAGACATTTTCAGATTCTCTGGCGGCGAAGTTTACCCTGCCGCTTTTTCTCGTGATACGTGGTCCAACCGATGCGTGGTGTTTTCCGTGACGCTCCGCACAGGCTCAAGCACTGGCTGCGCTGAAGCGGGAGCAAGTTCGTTGGTGTCGGGCACGTCTAACGGATTCGGGACTATTGGTGGCGCAGGTTTTCTGGTCATCAGATAAATCTGCCACAAACTGATTGCCAGATTGATCAGGAATGCCGTCGAACTGATGATCAGGTAAGAGACGATCAGCCAATTGCTGAGGTCCATTTTCTTTAAGACCACCATTCCGCCGAGCACGAATCCGAGGCCGAAAACCGTAATCCAGAACAGCCCATCCAGATATTCATCCAGCCGCTTTTCCTTCGACCGTTTTTCTGAAGATTCCGATTGGAGGTCAATATTACTGGCCTGCAATTGCGCGCCGCAGCGATTGCAAAACTTCAACCGCTTCGCCAATGCCGCTCCACAAGATGAACAATACATTTCATGGCCTCCTGTTCAGCAGATATTGAGCCTGGCTTCATCTGCCTTTTCTTCACACGGCGGGGCGTTCTGGCCGGGCATGTCATCCAACCAGGCCAGAGCTTCGTCTTCTGTCACGAAAATGTTGCTAACCAGCCCTCGATTGATTGCCGCAAGCACTCCGATTTTGTCCGGATCAATGAGTTCAGCGCGAGCGACCATCGCCAGCCGAACTTTTCCACCAGATGCGGCAGCCCATTCTTCTATCAGAAAATACCGTTCGGCCAGGGTGGGCGGCGCGAATCCGGTCAACGCCGATATATTGACCAACAACTCATCAATTCCCTGTTCGCGGACAAACGCAATTGCGGCCGACACCAAATCAATGGCCTCTTTCAACGTGACAGAGCCGACGGGCCGATAGAACCCACGCCCCGCTACAAATTCAAAATTGTCCGGTGCGGACATAACACATGACTCCTGCTATCGCTTAACCCAATGCGGTTCCGCTCCTCGGCATTTTATACCGCCGTCCCGAAAAGAGCGCCAACACCGGCAGTCAAGGCCATTGCCAATGCTCCCCAGAACGTAACGCGAACGGTGGATTTCAAAACGGCCGCTCCGCCAGCCCGCGCAGCCACGACGCCTAACGCTGCAAGAAAGATCAGGGATAGCCCTGAAACAGCCACCACCAATTTCGATTCCGGGGCGACGAACACCGTCAAAAGCGGCAACGCCGCACCGATTGCAAACGAACCGGCAGAGGCGAACGCAGCCTGAACGGGGCGCGCACTTAACGTTTCTGAGATACCAAGTTCATCTCGCGCGTGCGCGCCTAATGCGTCGTGCGCCATCAATTGCGCTGCAACTTGCCCGGCTAATTCCGGTTCCAATCCACGGGCAACATAGATTAAGGCGAGTTCGTCCTGTTCAAATTCCTTGTCCGTAGCCAACTCTTTCCGCTCTCGATTCAGGTCTGCCTCTTCGGTGTCGGCTTGCGAACTGACGGACACATATTCCCCCGCAGCCATGGACATCGCCCCCGCGACCAGACCAGCAACTCCGGCAACCAAAACTGCACTCCGCGTCGCGTGCGAAGCCGCAATCCCGACAACCAGACTTGCCGTTGAAACGATTCCATCGTTCGCGCCTAACACCGCGGCACGCAACCACCCTATTCGTTCGGTTCGATGACTTTCTCTATGACTTCTTGGCATGGTGTTTATTCCACTTGGTTGGCGACATCATAAATCTACGGCGACATGCTTAAAGTCTTTGCTTGTTCCACAGGCTTGCAAGCTATTACTGGCGATGCCCTTTTTCATAATGCTCTTCGCCGCCGTAGCGGCGGCTGACTTTAGCCCGGCGTTTTCAACGCCGGGTAGCGCGAGAAAAACTTTCACGTCGCGTCAGCGACGTCTGAATTCAATCGTCGCTGACGCGACGAAGAAGGGAAATGTCATTTTTACCGTGGGTCGAACACCCACGGCTAAATTCAACCGCCGCTAACGCGGCAAAGAAATTTCCGGTCCAACGGGTTACGCCGCCTCTGCTTCCAACACTCGAAGCGTCTTTGCCTGAATGGATTCCAGCACAGCATCCCGCAGAAACTTGCTGGCGTTCAGGATTTCAACCCCGATCATTTCGTCCTTGTCATTCAATTCGACAGTGATGTC
>CAYLJQ010000292.1:0-8319 GCA_964383955.1 uncultured Heliomicrobium sp.
AGATACGAATGCTGCATTGAATGTAATCATCAAACCTGACGGACACACGTTCCACTTTCAGATGGTGAATGCCAAAGGCGCCATCATCTGGCCGCTCAAAGCGAAATGGAAAACTTACTCCGGTGAAGCGGAAGAAGTTGCAAAACAATTGGTCAATGACTTGTTGAAGGCAGCGCAGTGAAAAGGGAATTCACCATAAAAGGCGCCAAAAGCACAAAGTGTCTTGCGACAAATCAATGCTCGAAATTTCTTTTGTGACTTTTGAACTTTCTGGGTTTGTTTCAGCGGTCTGACTTCTCCACATTCTTCAAACTATTTCGGTTCTCCTTGCAGGATAAAGCCTGCCCAATAATAGGGAGACGCCCATTGCTTTTCTTTCCACAAGGCAAGCTGGGCCGCGCGCAGTGCAGCAGCCGGAGTTTTTCCGCCAACCAGCATTTGTTGATACAGGCGATCCATCAATTCCGCCGCCGCCATATCGTTCACTGCCCAAAGACTGGAAATAACACGAGGAACGCCAGCGTACATAAATCCGCGCGCCAAACTGATTGCGCCTTCTCCCCTGACTTCTTTGCCCAGCCCCGTGCGGCAAGCGCTGAGCACAACCAGATCAGCAGTCAGCCGAAGGTTAAAAACATCGTTCAAACGCAACACGCCCAGGCGGGATTGCCCGTTCTCGTCCAAAAGAGAAAAGACCAATCCGGAAAGCTCCGGCGTCTGGCTATTGAGCAAACCGTGCGTTGCAAAATGCAGCATTCGGTACTTGTTAAGGCTTCCGCTTGTCACCAAATCGCGATTCGCCTTGAAATCCAGCGCCGTCAGTCTGCGGCCTTCAGGAACAAACCGGGCGATTCGCTCTGCTTCTCGCCGTGAAGCCATCAGGCGCGTCAGATCTTGAGTATCGCGTTCGCTGCTTTCAGCCGAAGCGGCGTTCATCAATTCCGAAGCCGCAATAGGTGTCTGAAAGAGTTTCGACTTTTGTTGAGGAATGGACGACTGCTGGAAAGAAGATTCATTCTGACTGAGCAAAAGTCTCTTATCGTTCTGCGTGAAAACCGGATCGGCAATAATTGCCAGATCTCCTGTTGCTTGCTGGCGCTGGGGGAGGTTTCGCCGCAATTCAGCCAAAACCGAAGCCGAAGGCAGACTGACGACTTCGTGTTTGACCAGCAGTGGATTTGCTTGCAAGTTGGATGTTGGCGGCGAATTTTTCTCAGCGGAAGGCTCGGGTAACGCCGCAAAAGGAATGTAATTGAGAATTCCATCGCCGGAAATCAGCAATCGTTTTTGCCCTAAGATTTCTGCCACAGGAGCCAGCACCGTCCGGCTGAGCGTTGCGGACACAGCGGGCAATTCAGCGCGGGCGCGGGCAATGCGGATCCGTTTTTGCTCTGGCTTTTCATATTTGATCGTTTCGCCCTGAGCCGCCAACCGCTCATAAACACCACGCGCTTGTTCTTCGATCACAGCGCGGCACGGCAGGGTGAAACTACGAAATTCGTTTTGGCTGACCACCCACAAATAACTTCGCTCTTCGCCCAGGGAGTATTCCAACAGCAAAGTATTGGAATCAAGCATTTGCTGAATTTCGGTCAAGCCGATCGAGCCCGGATAAACCAGAGCAGCGTATTGTGGGCTGGAACGTTTGATTGCAGCTTTTGCCTGCTCATAAGCCAGGCTGAGCGTCAGAACTTCCCTGTCCAGTTGTTCTATCTCTTCCCGTTTCTTCTTTGGCAGTTTGAGCAACGCGGCGCGCTCGGCTCTTTTCGTCATCAGCGTCTGAGCATATTCCCGCTCACGCTCCAACAGATTGATGTCCACGCCCTGTCGAATATCCACACGCGCTTCGACGATCAGGTCGGCCAGGGCTCTGGCGCGGGCACTTTCGCTGACACGCAACGCCTCAGCGGCGTATTGCTGCGATTGCCTGCCAGCATTTTCATTCGACGAACGCAATTGTTGCTGCATCAACAGGTCAATATAAAACTCGTAATAGCGTTTGTTCGCGGCAGTAAACGTCGCTCGAAAATCCGGATTGAGTAGCTGGATTCGCAGCGATTCGAAAATCTTCAATGCCTGTTCGATCTGTTCGCGTGACTGATCGAAATTTCCGGCAGTTCGCTCGATTCGCGCCAGATCGCCGCGAATGTAGGCTTCACGCATGGAATTGCCCAATGCCTGATTCAGCGCAAGCGCCCGCATCAGGTATTCCACAGATTCCACTAAACGGCCTTCCGCTTCCGCCAAAACGCCAAGATTTTTCAATGTGACGGCTTCTCCGTCTACATTTCCCAACGCGCGCCAAACCGACAGAACCTGCTGGTTGGTGGCAAATGCGTTCTGTTTGTCTCCCATCAAATCATACAGGCGTGCCATATTGGTCAGGGCGGCCGCCTCCGCCGTTCGATCACCAATCGAACGGGCTGTTTCTAACGCTTTCTGATAAAGATCAATCGCCTGGCCGTTTTCACCAAGCGCCTTATAAACGGCTCCCAGATTGACCAGTAACGAAGTTTCCAATCCGCGTTCGCCCAACGCCTGGCTGAATGCAAGCGCCTGTTTATAGCAATCAATCGCCCTGGCCTTATCGCCAAGCCTGAAATAGAGAGTCCCTAAGGCATTGAGCGCCAGATGTTCGCGCATACGGTCGCCTTCGCGGTGACTTAATGAAAGCGATTGCTGATAACTTTCCATGGCCGCCTGCAACTCTCCGCTGGTCTGTTGAACCAATCCCAGCAGATAAAGCGTGCGGGCTTCTTCTCGGCTGTCCCGCAATCCTCTCCAGAGTTTCAATGCCGTTTTGTACTTGTCACTCGCGCTTCGCAGACTCTCTTTGGCGGCCTCGGCGCTCATGATAGAAGCTTCGGCAGTCAGCCTTTCTGCATTGATGCGTGTCTGGTCTTCGGGAACGGCAGGACGATGCTCTTCAACGCGTATCAGATACGTCCCTCCGATGCCTTCCCGCTGCCGGGCACGAACGGTAACGCGAATTTCCATCTTTTGTGATGCGATGACGGAAGCCGTCTCTTTGCCTGCGGAATCCACTTCTATCAGCGGTTTGCCATCCGCATTCATAAGCGATGTGACAACTTCCACCATCCGTTGCTCGACCGCGATTCGCAGATATTGCCCCGCCTCAAGCGTGATGGCATAGGCATGAAGCTCGCCGCCGGCAATTGTGCGTTCGATCTCTTCACCAAAGACCAAATTCTGGGCAGGTTTCGGCGGGTCTTGAGAATTGGCTGAAATGCCCGTCAGATCATTCAGGCCAATGCTGCAAAAGAGCAACATGAGCATTGGCACTTTCAATAAGCGATTGTGTATATGTTTGTAATTTGACTTCGTCAAACCCCGGGTAGCGCGCGAAATGGGAAGCATGCTCACCTCCGTGAGATTCCGGCAATGGATTTGCATTAGTCAGGCCGGTCCTTTTCACGCAAACAATGACTGCACCATCGTCTGCGCGAAAAAACCACACTGCCTGGCGGATAGGCAAACTAATGACTCGGAAGCTGGAACCAAAGCAGTTCCTGCTCAGTCATTCGTAAAATTTGAGAGTGAAGGCTTTTAGAATTGGACGAGCGCTGCTCACCTTTACAAGGACAATGCCTGAAGTCCTCAGACAAAATATGTAGCGGTTTTGGCTTGCTGCGTCAAAAATTCCCTGAAGAGTGGGGACAACCGGACTTCTCCATTGAGGAATTGGGTACTATCGGTCGCATTCTGAAATTTGTGGGGTGCGAAACCTGAAAGTATCACCGACAATTTCATCTTAATACATTTTTCAATTTCCCGGTGTGAGACTTTCAAAAAATTTTCTTCATTGCCTGGTGCATTAGAGGAAGGCGCTTTCATTTTGCAGATGCAAATTCCAACGTTGGGCAAAACAGAGAGCTTATGGCTCCGCCAGACTGCTGTCGTAAATGATTACCACCATTCCCAAGGTGGCAAGCTCGCTGAATTCCTGGGCCGCAAACATCGGAATTCGAATGCAGCCATGACTGGCGGGGACAGGCGGCACGGATGGATTGCCATGAATTGCCACGCCCTGATTGATGTAGTTTGGATAATAAAGCAGGCCCAGCGGACTTTTGCGCCAACCACTGATTTTGCGTTCCACACTGAACCGGCCTTGAGGCGTAATGGCGCGCCGGGTTCGGCCTCCCTCAGTAAACCACTCGCCGGAACCTGTTGAAACGGGCAGGATGCGCAGCAGCACATCGCCGACTTCGACCAGAAAAAGCACCTGCCGGCTCAGGTCAATTTCAATGTGCGGGTAGCCGCTTTCCAGTGAAGTTGAGCGTTTTGCCTCGCGCAAAGCCAGTAATTCTTCTTCCGTCAAGATTCCAGTCCGGGCGCGATTTTCGATCTTCTGAAATGCGATCAGCGCGTGACGCAAGGATGCCTCTTGAGTCTCACCTTCCGCTTTAACCCAGTACCCCAGTTCCGCCAGACGCTGTCTGGCTTCGCTTACCTGACTGGCGCTGGGAACGTCTGGAGTTTTGCGTTTTTGCGCCTGCGCCAGAACGCCGAAATTTCCGAACAGGATCGCTACAGCGATGAAACAGCCCCAACAGACCTGAGCTGCGAACGATATGTTTTTCCTATTTGGGTTCTGCATATCAAATCTCCGAAGACAAATTTCTGCCCTTTTCCCTTCTTGCCGGAATCAAAGAGAACAACAAAAACTGCAAGGAGCAGGCCAGCAGAAATTCTCCCTTTTGAAAGAGTTACAACAGAAAAAGCGGGAAAAGCCCCAGCCTTCAGCGGGAAAATCCCCAGCCTGACCGGCAATCCAGTCTTTTCTACGGCCATTTTCCCAAGTTGGCGACTGGCATAATGGTTGCCAGTTCGAGGGGAGCGATAAATTTCGTGCAACGTTATTCAACATTCCGCTCTGTGCGTAGAATTGGCTGGCCCAAACAGAGCCACCCAACTGTCCACGGGAACAATTTATGGTGAAAGACAAAATACTGGTTGTTGATGATGACCATTCAATCAGATGGATGCTGGTCGAAGCACTGAAAGAATGGGGCTATCAAACGGTGGAAGCCGCAACGTATCAGGCGGCTCTTTTTGCGCATGAAACGGAATCGCCCGCAGCGGTCCTGCTGGACATTGACTTGCCTGACGGATCAGGGCTGGACGCCCTTCGCGAAATCAGAAGTGGCCATCCTGAAGCAATCGTGATTATGGTCACTGCCAACGCTTTCTTTGATAAAGCGATAGAAGCACTGCGGGGTGGCGCGTTTGATTTCATCAGCAAGCCGATCAACCTGCCGGAGCTGCAAGTCACCTTGCGTAATGGTTTAGAAACACGGCGGCTGCGGAAAAAGATCAGCGTTCTTCGCCGGCAGCAATCGCACCAGTTCAACTTCGATCAACTGATCGGAACTTCTACGGCAATGAAGGAAATGGTTGCGTTGGCGCGCAAGGTCGCGCTCAGCGAAGCCTCAGCAGTCCTGCTGCAAGGCGAAAGCGGCACGGGGAAAGAACTGGTTGCCAGAGCAATCCATTATGATTCACCGCGTGCCGAAGGACCGTTTGTGCCCATTAACTGCGCGGCCATTCCGGATACTTTGCTGGAAAGTGAGTTGTTCGGTCACGAAAAAGGTTCTTTTACAGACGCCAAGGCGCGCAAAGAAGGTCTGTTTGAACAAGCTGAAGGCGGAACGCTGTTCCTGGATGAAATTGGAGAATTGGAACTCGGCCTGCAAGCCAAGCTGCTGCGCGTGCTGGAAGACGGGCGGTTCCGACGCGTCGGAGGATTGAAGGATGTGCCATATGATGCGCGCATTATTGCTGCGTCCAATCGCGATCTGAAAGCCGAAAGTGGAGCCGGGCGGTTCCGGACTGATCTCTTTTACCGCTTGTCGGTCATTCAGATTGAACTGCCGCCGTTGCGGGAACGTGGCAATGACGCGCTGGTGCTGGCGACTCATTTTATTAAGCATTTCAACCAGCATCTGAAAAAGAACATCACGGGCCTGGCACCGGAAGTTACTGAAATTTTCCGCCGTTATCCCTGGCCCGGCAATGTGCGCGAGCTGCGAAACGTGGTCGAGCGGGTGATGATTTTGGAAGACAGCCACACCATTACAACCACCTGGTTGCCACGCAGTTTGGCCGATTACAAAGCAGCCCCTGCATCCGAAATTGCAAATCAAAGCAAACAGGCTGTGGCCGTCCAGGTGTCTACCGCAACCGTTTCCACGGAAACGGATTTGAACAGATTGTTTTCGTTACCCGCAGCCGGAATCAGCCTGGAGGCTGTTGAACGGTCATTGTTGTTACAGGCAATTGAGATGACACATGGCAACCAGACAAAAGCTGCCGAGTTATTGCAAATTTCACGCGATCAGCTCCGCTATCGCCTAAAGAAAATCGAGGAAATTCCTTCTGCGGAAGAAACCACGTAAGGCCAGCCGCTGTCACAAAGTTGGGCGACTGGCCCCTTCCCGCCTGATTTCGATTTAATCACGCTGCCACCAAACGCGTGCAAGCTTGTTCCGCTGCGAAACGCCGTAGCGCACTTTGCCGTGGAACGCTTTGTTTAGCGCGTGTCCCATCCGGCGCGCCAGGTGCTCTGTGGTCGTGGTGACAGTAAGCGCGCCATCCGAATCGGTTTGCCATCCCATAATTCGCGCCAGCGGATTGTCTTCAGCGGCTCGCTCCGCTTCGTTTTCCAACAACCGTTTGACCTCATCCTGATGCGAAGCAAAGAACTTGCCTTGCGCATAAACATAACCGCTGGGCACGCCGCTGCGCTGCCGTTCACACGCCGGGCAAACAACCTTATGAGGCGGGCGAAAATGTTTGTGCTTTGCACTCTGCCTTTCCGCGTCCGGCTTTGACCAGCGGCGGTCGGCGTAAACGTCGCCGCAAACTTCGCAAAACGCCGGTTCAGGCATGCTGCGCAAGCTACGGTGACGGCCTTTTTCATCGTCCACATGCTTGGTGAACGTGTGGTTTGTGTATCGTTTTGCCGTTTGCATAATTACTCCTCTTCTCTAACCACCTCGACCGAACAAGGCGCGTGCGTTGCCACGTAAGATGAAACACTGCCGATCAAAAATCGCTCGATCGCTCCCATTCCTTTCGCGCCGACAAAAATACAATCTGCTCCCCAGGCCTTTGCCTCGCCCAGCAAAGACTGGCGCGCGTCTTCGTGTTTCATCGCCGTGGAAACCGTCAATCCAGCGCCCTTTAACTTCCCGATGGATTTTTCGATCACTTCGCCCACTCTGGCCTTTTCATCGGCAATCCATTGGGCCAGTGTGGCTGCCGCAAATTCGGATCCGATTGCGGGAATGACTGGAAAGCCATTGACGATTCGCGCTTCGCTTCCTTTCGGCCAGTGGCGCGCGGCAACGGCCTTCACCGCAGCTTCGGCTCCACGGGAACCGTCTATTCCCACGATCAATCGAATTGGTTTTTCTGGCTCTCTTTCTCCTCCGCGCGCAATACGCACGTTGCCGTGCGCGGCATGCAAGACTTTCTGTGAGACGCTGCCCAACAACAACCGCCCCAATCCCGAACGCCCGTGAGAACCGACCACAATCAAATCCGCATCGAGCGCCTTTGCCCTGTCAACAATCAGATGGGCAGGCGATCCTGCCAGCGCTTCTGCGTGAATGTCCCAGTCAGGAAATTTCTGTTTCAGGGCCGTGCGCGCGTGCCGTGCCATCGCCAGAGCGTCTTTTCCTCCCTGTTCCAGGTACGAGGTGAATTGGGTTTCCACCATTCCAAAGCTGGCGGGAGCGGGCATCCATTCCGCATACACTGACAACACGTGAGCTTCGGCCTTGCGGGGAAGCCCGGCTTGTTCCAGGTCTGCCAATGCAGCGTCGGCGCATTCTGATTCATCGTATGCGATCAAGATTTTCATTTTGTTCTTCATAGTTCTGTCCCCTTTTTAGAATCACATTCGCGGCTAACTGGCATAATCTCCAGCCGCAGTCGCCTCCCCTGGCAGGCTGCGGCTGGATGGGATCAAGAGATGCTGCCCAATTGCAGCCTCCCTCAACCTTATGCGAAGACAAATCTTTACTTGACCTTCACTTCGACCTGCTTCGGCTTGGCTTCTTCACGCTTTGGCAGCGTCACGCGCAGTATTCCGTCCTTGAATTCGGCGTTGACCTTGCCTGCATCAACAAAGTTCGGCAGCGTGAAGCTGCGGCTGAATTCGCCGTAACTTCGTTCCAGGCGGTGGTAATTTTCCTTCTTGGTTTCTTCGGAAAGTTTGCGCTCGCCGTGAATACTCAGGACGTTGTTGTCAATCGAAACATTGACGTCTTCCTTCTTCACTTCGGGCAACTC
>CAYLJQ010000293.1:0-8315 GCA_964383955.1 uncultured Heliomicrobium sp.
CCGTGTTTTTGAAACCAGCCGGACACAGCCCAAATTCCCTGTGGCGCAAGGCAATTTTCAGGATTACCGCGCGCAAAACACGACGCTGGCGGGGTTGGCATTGTACACGCGGCGCGATCAGGAATTGTCGCAAGATGGCAAACCGGAGCGGTTGGCTGCGCTGGGCATCACGGCAGGGTATTTTGAATTGTTGGGCGTGCAGCCGTTGTTGGGGCGCGAGTTTCGCCGCGAAGAAGAACTGCCAGAAAGCAGCCCGGGCGTCATTCTCAGTCACGCGCTGTGGCAACGCCGGTTTAATAGCGACGCCGGGATCATTGGTAAACCGGTCGTCTTGTCAGGGCGGCAGCACACGATCATCGGCGTAATGCCCGCAGGCGTGCAGCACGTCGGCGGCGATTATCGCTCCATGGCGCACGGCGAAACCGTGGACATTTGGGGGCCGCTGCAAATGCCCGCGCAAGCCGGGCGCGGCGGGCATTTCTGCAACGCTGTCGGAAGGCTGAAGCCGGGCGTTTCGGTCGCACAAGCGCAGGCCGATTTGAATGTGATTGCCGAGCGGAACGCGCAGCAATTCCCCAACACGAATGGGCCTTTTCGCGTCACGGTCAAATCCTTGCACGAAGAGATCGTCGGGCGTTCGCAAACGATGTTGCTGGTGTTGCTCGGCGCAGTGTTCTTTGTGTTGCTGATTGCCTGTGTGAACGTGGCAAACCTGCTGCTGGCGCGTGCGACGGTGCGCGAACGGGAAATCGCCATCCGCACGGCTGTTGGCGCAGGACGTTGGCGCATTGTGCGGCAATTGCTGACCGAAAGTTTGCTGCTGGCTTTGCTCAGCAGCGCTGTGGGCATTTTGCTGGCGCAATGGGCGATTGATGCGCTCAGTGGATTGGGACCGGAACAATTGCCGCGCTTGCAGGCAGTCAGCATTGATGGGCGGATTCTGCTTTTCACGCTGGGCCTTACGCTGTTGACCGGCGTGCTGTTTGGTCTTGCGCCCGCGTTGCAGGCCGGACAGGTAAACCTGAATGAATTGCTCAAAGAAGGCGGACGCAGCGGCGTTGGTCAGCGGCAGCGCCGTTTGCGCGACGGGTTGGTGGTCGTCGAAGTTGCCTTGGCGCTGGTGTTGCTGATTGGCGCTGGGCTATTGATTCGCAGTTTCTGGAAGCTGCAACAAGCCGATCCAGGCTTCAATCCTGACCGCGTCTTGACGGCCAGCCTGTCGTTGCCGAATACGCGCTACGCCGATGCGCCGAAGGTCATTGCCTTTCAGCAACAATTGATCGAACGGTTGACCGCTTTACCTGGCGTGCAATCCGCCGGGTTCACTTCTGATTTGCCGTGGACGGGATACGATGAAAATGCCGGGTTCAATATCGAAGGCAAAACCTTCGCGCCGAACGATGGGCCGGGCGGGCGTTATCATTTCGTTTCTCCCGATTATTTTCGCACCATCGGCGTGCCGCTGATTGCCGGGCGATTCACCAACAACACAGATGGGCAAGATGCGCCACGGGTTATCCTCATTAACCAGGCAATGGCCGAACTGTATTGGCCCGGCGAAAGTGCGGTGGGCAAACGCATCACCTTCAACAATCAGCCAAAAAGTGACCGCGACTGGTTCAACGTGGCAGGGGTCGTTGGCGACGTGAAAGACTTTCCGCATTCGGCGGCTGCAGAGCCTGCTTTCTATTGGGCGATGACGCAGCAATCAACGCGGCAAATGATCCTTGCTGTCCGCACATCTGGCGATCCGTTCGGCCTGGTGGAAGCCCTGCGCAACGAAGTTCGCGCGCTCGACAGTGATTTGCCGCTGGCGGAAATCAGCTCGCTGGAAACGGTCGCAGCTTCAGCCCTTGCCAGCCGGCGCTTCATGCTTTGGCTGGTCGGCTTTTTTGCAGGGACAGCCTTGCTGCTGGCGGCGCTTGGAATTTACAGCGTGCTTTCGTACCTGGTGGCCCAGCGTACGCAGGAAATCGGCGTCCGCATGGCGCTGGGGGCGCAGTTTAGCGATGTCTTGAAGCTGGTGATTCGCCAGGGAATGAAACTGGTTTTGGTCGGCGTCACGGTTGGCTTGCTTGCCGCGCTGGGACTAACGCGGCTGATGCAAGGCTTGCTGTATCAAGTCAGCGCGACTGATCCGCTGACTTTTGTAGCAATTGGGTTGCTGCTGACGCTGGTGGCGCTGGTGGCTTGTTGGATTCCGGCGCGGCGGGCGACGCAGGTGGATCCGATGGTTGCGCTTCGCAGTGAATGACGAATAAAGAGCAAACCGATTCATCATTCATCATTCCGAATTCATCGTTGCAAGAAGGATGATTATGCAAACACTCTGGCAAGACCTGCGCTTCGGCGCGCGGTTGTTACTGAAAAATCCCGGCTTTACATTGGTGGCAATCATCACCCTGGCGCTGGGCATTGGCGCGAATACGACGATTTTCAGCGTCATCAATTCGTTGCTGCTGAAACCGATTCCGTTTCCGGAAGCGGAACGGATCGCGTTGGTTTGGCAGTCTCAGGAAAATGATCCGAATGATAGAAACATCGTTTCCGCGCCGAATTTCTGGGACTGGCAGAAGCAGAATGATGTGTTTGAGAAGATGGCGATTCTGGATTCCGCCGGGAAAGGCTACAGCCTGTCGGGCGACAGCGACCCTGAGCGCGTTTCCGGTTTGCGCGTTTCCGCAGAGTTTTTTGACGTGCTTGGCGTCAAGCCAAGTTTAGGCCGCACGTTTTTGCCCGAAGAAGAAAAGCCAGGCAAGCATCAGGTCGTCGTGCTGAGCGATAGTTTGTGGCGCTCTCGCTATAACGCCGACCTGGCCATCGTCGGTAAAACCGTCCGAATAGACAGCGAAGATCACACGGTAATTGGCGTGATGCCGCCGAGTTTCGAATTTTCGCTTTATAGCCCTGTTCGGCAATTGTGGGTGCCGGTGGCCTATACCGAAGGCGATCAGGATCGCGGCTCGAATTCTTTTCTATGCATTGGGCGGTTGAAAGCTGGCGTGACGATGGAACAGGCGCGGGCGCGGATGAACATCATCGGGCGCGCACTGGCCGAGCAATATCCCAAAGACAATGCCAAAGAGACGGCCACCATTGATCCCATCATCGGATTCGATACGAAAGATCAGCAAAGAGTTTTGTTCATGCTGCTGGCTGTGGCGGGATTTGTCCTGTTGATAGCCTGCGTCAACGTTGCCAATTTGTTGATGGCGCGCGGCGCGGCGCGACAACGGGAATTGTCCATTCGCGCCGCGTTGGGAGCCAGCCGCGCGCGAACGATTCGCCAGTTGCTGACCGAAAGTTTGCTGCTGGCTTTTGCGGGAGGCCTGAGCGGAATCCTGGTCGCAGTTTGGAGCAGCAGCCTGTTACTGAAGGTGTTGCCAGGCGATCTGATGGCGGTTCCATTTCGCTCCATCAGCAAAGCCGAAGGTTTTCCGATTGATTACAAAGTGCTGGCCTTTACCTGGGGCATTACTTTGTTGACCGGCGTCATTTTTGGATTGGCTCCGGCGCTGATTTTTTCCAAACGAAACGTCAATGAATTCCTGCAGGAAGGCAGTCGCGGAACCACAGGCGGCGGCGCACGGTTGCGGCAAGGCCTGGTCATTCTGGAAGTCGCACTGGCTCTGGTCGTTCTGACCGGAGCCGGGTTGATGATTCAAAGCATGGCCCGATTGTTAAACGTGACACCTGGATTCGACCCGGACAATTTGCTGGTGCTGAGCATGTCTCTGCCGCAGGAAAATCTGTATTACGGTCCGCCGGGGCATCCGCAATTCGCCCGCGAATTAAAGCAACAAGTTGGCAGCATTCCCGGCGTGGTTTCGGTCAGCGCCGTCAGCCACATGCCCATCGCCGGAGGTTCGGCAGGCCGCGGAATCACAATCGAAGGGCAACCCGATCCGGGCAACAACCAACCGGGCGGGAAATATACAGTGATTTGCCCAGACTACTTTAGGACAATGGGAATCAAGCAGATCAGCGGGCGGGAATTTACCGAACAGGATTCACTGGGCGCGCCCGGCGTCGTGGTGATCAACGAAACGATGGCCAAACGGTTTTGGCCCAATGATGACCCGGTGGGGAGACGCATCAAAATTGGAGACTTCAACACAGAGGCTCCGTGGTTAACGATTGTCGGCATCACGCAGGATACGAAACAACGTGGGTTGGATGCGCAAACGCGCCCGGAATTTTTCCGGCCCTACAACCAGGCGGCCTGGCCTGTGATGACAGTCGTGGTTCGCACTGCTGCCAGTCCGGCGACGTTAATCGGACCCATCAAACAAGCGCTGGCTCGCGTGGAGCCGGAACGCGCCGCCTCCGGCATCCGGACAATGAATGAAGTGATTTCCGATTCCGTTGGCGCACGCCGCTTTCCGATGATGTTGTTGGTCGCGTTTTCCCTGGTGGCGTTGATGCTGGCTGCTGTCGGGATTTCCGGGGTTGTCAGTTTTGCGGTGACACAACGAACGCGCGAAATCGGAATCCGCATGGCGCTTGGCGCGCAGAAAGGATCGGTCATTCGGCTGGTGTTGAATCGCAGCATGACGGCTGCTTTGATCGGTGTTGGCGTTGGGCTGGCAGCGTCTTTTGCCCTGACGCGATTTTTGGCCGAGCTGCTGTATGAAGTGAAGCCGTTGGACCCGTTTATTTTGGCAACCGCCGCTGTGATTCTGGCTGTCGTGGCCTTTCTGGCGTGTTATCTGCCCGCGCGGCGCGCAACAAAAATAGACCCGATTATTGCGCTACGTTCTGAATAGATGCCGGATACCAGTGGTCAGGGCATTTGACCTGACATCCAGCGTCCAACATTTTCCAGGAGATTGTATGCAAACACACTGGCAAGACTTTCTGGACTACCGGTCCAGAGTCAATCGCGTGCAGAATTTGCCGCAAGATGTGATTGATTTGAAACGCGAAGGAGGCGAACGATGAAACGCGCAATTTTGCTCCCGATTGGAAGCACTTTGGTTTTGCTCCTGGCGATTAGCAATGCTTTCGCACAGGCTTCACCGCAACAGAAACGCCATTTGCCGGATGGCTATGTGCCAGCGCAGGGAACAGTGTCGGACGCCACAACTGGCTTGCCAAAACGCATCATTCACAAAGCCAGCGGCGTTGCCCTGGTACTGATTCCGGCAGGCGAGTTCGTAATGGGATCGCCGAAAAATGAAGCCGACCGCATGAATGGCGAAGACCAGCACCGTCGCATCATTCGCCAGCCATTTTACATGGGCGAAACGGAAGTCACCGTTGCCCAGTTTCGCCGCTTCGTCACAACGACCAACTATAAAACCGACGCCGAAGCGGGAACGCCGATTGATCGGTTCACGGTTGGTTCGTTTGCCGCCGTACCCCATGGAGATCGCGATTGGTCATTGGCCGCAAACTGGCGCAATCAATTTTCGAACCTTCCCGAATATCGCGTGCGCGACGATCATCCTGTCATCCACGTCAGTTGGAATGACGCAAAACGCTTCAGCGAACATTTCGGTTTTCAACTGCCGACCGAAGCGCAGTGGGAATATGCCGCTCGCGCAGGAACGTCAACCAGCTACTTCTGGGGTGAGAAAGCAGAGGCCGGTGCCGGATTCGGCAATGTAAAGGACGAACAGGCGCGCCGCCGGTTCAAAGACGTGGGCCAGACTTTGGCTTTTGATGACGGAGCCGCGTTGATCACGAAAGTTGGCAGCTATCGTCCGAACGCCTGGGGCTTGTACGACACGGTCGGCAATGTTGTGGAATGGGTTGACGACGTTTTTGTTCACTGTTATCCGGGCGACGGCGCAGATGAAACCGCAATGATCGGAGACACCAGCAAAAGCGGCCGCGTGTTGCGCGGCGGTTCCTGGCTGGATTCGCCAATGCATACGCGCTCTGCCGCGCGCGTAACCATGCTGGCAGCAGCGAGCCGCGATTTCATCGGCTTCCGCATTGTGAAACGAATCGAACCCTGACGCTCAAAAGGAGAACGTATGCAGACACTTTGGCAAGACCTGCGCTTTGGCGCGCGAATGTTGCTCAAAAATCCCGGCTTCACTCTTACCGCGATCATCACGCTGGCGCTGGGCATCGGCGCAAACACGGCGATTTTCAGCGTCGTGTATGGCGTGCTGCTGAAACCGCTGCCGTACAAAGACGCCGAGCGCATTGTCGTCGCAAACGTTTCGCCGCCGGATTTTCGCGACATCAAAGAAAGCAGTCAGAGTTTTGACTGGATGGCATTGTGGGCGTCGAATATGTACAACGTCACGCTTGGCAATGAAACCACACAGGTTCGTGGCGCGGTTGTCACGCCGGAATTGTTGCCGCAACTGACGCAACCTGCGCTTGGCCGGTTCTGGCAAGCAGAAGAAGACCGGCAGCAATTGGCCGTCATCAGTCACGATTTCTGGCAAAGCCATTTCAGCGGCGATCCGAACGTCATCGGCCAAACGATTCGCCTTTACGGAAAACCGCACACCATCGTCGGCGTGACGCAGCCCGAATTTCAATATCCCAGCCGCGATTTCAAAATCTGGAACACCTTAGGCTCAGCGATGGCCGAAGCGCCGCAGCAAATGGAAAACCGCCAGTTCCGTATCTTCCGAACGGTCGCTCACCTGAAACCGGGCGTCAGTCTGCCGCAGATGCAAGCCGAGATGGATACCATTTCGCAGCGATTGCAGCAGCAATATCCTGATACCAATTCGAACATCCGGTTGAACTTCACGCCCTTGTATCAACGCATTGTCGGCGACATCAGCCGCGCGTTGTGGGTGTTGCTGGCAACCGTGGGATTTGTGTTGCTGATTGCCTGTGTCAATGTCGCGAACCTGACGCTGGCGCGCATGGCTGTGCGCGAACGCGAATTGGCGATTCGCGCCAGTTTGGGAGCAGGGCGCTGGCGATTGCTGCGCCAGCTGCTGACGGAAAGTTTGTTGCTGGCGATTCTGGGCGGCGCAGCAGGATTGTTGCTGGCGGTTTGGAGCGTGGATGCGCTGGTCAGTTTCAACCCGGACGATGTTCCGAGGCTGACCGAAGTCCGCTTGAGCGCGCCAGTGTTGTTTTTTACCTTGGGCGCAGTCATCTTGACCGGGTTGATTTTCGGACTGGTTCCGGCGTGGCAGGTAGCGCGCGGCAATCTGAACCAGACGCTCAGAAGCGGCGGGCGCGGCGCATTTGGCAGCGTCAAAGGAAATCGTTTGCGCGGCAGCCTGGTCGTCGTTGAAATCGCCTTGTCGTTGATCGTGCTGGTTGGCGCGGGATTATTGCTGAAAAGCTTCAATCGGCTGTTGAATGTGGATACAGGGTTTAAGTCGGAAAATCTGTTGACCGTCAATTTGCCGCTGGTTGAAATCAGGGATTCACAACAGCGCGCATCCACTGTGCGCGAAGTTCTTAGCCGCATTGCTCAAGTGCCCGGCATTCAAACTGCCAGTGGAGGCAGCGCTTTGCCGCCTGTAACCGCGCAACGCGCAACCCGTTTTGCTGTGCAAGGAGCAACCGACGCCAGCGCTGGCGCTCGGTCTGCCTATTTCATTGCTGTCAGTCCCGATTACTTCCGTGCGCTGGGAACGCCTGTGCGCGAAGGCCGCGAATTCACGGAACGCGATGATGATAAAGCCGCCAAAACAGTCATCATCAATCAAACGATGGCGCGCAACCTGTTTCCAAACGAAAGCGCGCTGGGCAAACGGCTGCAACTGATCAACTCCGAACAATCCAACGAATGGCGCGAAATTGTTGGCGTCGTCGCTGATGTGCGGTATTCCGGGCTGGATGACCCCAGCGACGCGACGATTTATACCCCTTTCGCCCAGACGCCGTTTCAGTGGAGCAACCTGATGATTCGCACAGCGGTTTCGCCGCAATTGCTGACGCAAGGCGTGCGCGAAGCCATCAAGTCGGCCAATCCGGCGTTGGAACCGACGGGCTTTCTGACCATGGAACAACTGGTTTCAAACTCCGTCGCGCAACCGCGTTTTTACACCTTCCTGCTGGGCGCATTTGCGGCGTTGGCGATGGCCTTGGCCGCAATCGGTATTTACGGGGTTCTGGCGTATGCGGTTGCGCAGCGCACGCGGGAAATCGGCGTGCGGCTGGCGCTTGGCGCAGGGCGGGGAACCGTGCTGCGGCTGGTGTTGAAGCAGGGGATGATTCTGGCTTTGGTCGGTACGCTGCTGGGATTGGCCGGAGCCTGGGGGCTGACGCGGCTGATGAGCACTTTGTTGTTTGAAGTCAGCGTGACTGATCCTGTGACGTACGCCAGCGTCGCAGCGTTGTTGGTGCTGGTGGCATTGCTGGCCTGCTGGATTCCGGCGCGCCGG
>CAYLJQ010000294.1:0-8296 GCA_964383955.1 uncultured Heliomicrobium sp.
TGTTGACCTGCGACGGCGTGACGATCCCCACCGGTGCGCTGGCGCTGGTTGGAAACGCAACAACGACGAATTCGACTGGCAATGGCTACTTGACGCTGTGGCCAGCGGATGCCGTGCAGCCGTTCGCATCGAGTTCGAACTTCGCGGCGGGCGTCAACCGCAACGCGCCGTTCACTGTTGGGCTTTCGCTCAATGGAGAGTTCAACATCTACACAGCGCGAACGACAGACCTGGTGATTGACGTGATGGGCTACTACAGCACGCAGGCGAATGACACCAATGGCCAAGGGCTGCTGTTCAATTCGCTGGGAGCGCCTCTGCGATTGCTCGATACGCGCGCAGGGCAACCGGCTTGCTACCAGCCGGGCGCGAAAATGGTGGGCCAGACGGTCTACACGCAAGAAACGCAAATCCCCTGCACGAACCTGACTTCGGTTGCGCGAGGCTTGGTGGGCAACGTTTCCGCGCTAAACGCAGAGGCCAACGGCTTCGTCACCTTCTGGCCGAGCAACGCCGTGCAGCCAACCGTGGCAACGTCGAACTACCAAACCGGCAGAGTCTTCAACCGCCACTTCACGGTGGGACTGGGGAACGATGTCGCCTTCAAACGCTACGTCCTGAGCACGACAGACTTGATCATAGACATCTCCGGCTTCTTCGCGCCGTAAGCTTCGCAAGTCTGAAGCCCTTTAAAGCCCGCAGAAAGCGCCTTTTCTGCGGGCTTTTTTGCGCCCAGGCGATTTAACAGGGGTCAGTTTTGATCCCCCATGTCCCTTTCAAACTGGAGGGTAATTAAACCTGAGGCTTAGATTTGAACTCCGATTACACTCGCGGATCAACGAGTCGTTGCTGGCCTGGCCGTTTTGCTTTACATTTTTAACCGTAGTCCGCGTCGAACCTTTTCATCCCAAGTTCAGGCGGAAATCGCCAGATTTTTAATCGTACAATGAATCGTTTGTTCTTCAGATGGATTGTACTGCCCCTTCTAATTTCGCTGAGCGGAGCGGGTACCGCCGCCTTGGCGCAATATCAGTTTGATCACTGGACGACTGACAATGGGCTGCCCCAAAACGCAGTGCACGATATTTTGCAAACGCGCGATGGCTATCTGTGGATGACGACGTCTGACGGATTGGCGCGATTCGACGGTGTGCGCTTCACCATCTTCAACAAACATAACTCACCCGGCATCACCAACAACCGGTTCCTGACGATATACGAAGACGCGCAGGGCGATCTGTGGGCAAACACGGAAGACAGCGAAATAACGCGGCGGCACGCAGGGCGATTTACCACATACACTGCTCAAGATGGATTGCCGCGCGATCTTTTTTCGCTGAGTGGTGATGCCCAGGGCAATCTGATCGTGCTGAATGGAGACCGGGTGCTGCGCTGGGCCAACGGGAAGTTTCAATCCGCGACAACTTTTTCTACGCCCGACGCCAACTCTGAAGCCTTTCGCCGACCTGTGCCTTGCACGCTTGATATTCGAGGGAAGGCGACCTGTGTGGTGAACGGAGGGATACAAACCTGGACCCAATCGGACGGTTGGCCCGATACATACCTCATGGGAATGGTGCGCGACCCGCGCGGCCCGAGCGAAACGCTTTGGGCGTCCCTTAAAAACTATGGGCTGGGTAAAATCGAAAACGGCCGCTTGGTAAAGATTTACACCGGGAGCGATGGGCTGCCAGGAATTCTTCTGAGATTTGTGAGCCATCGGGGGCGGCCCCAAGCTTTCATCACTGATGCCGGGGGCAAGTTGTGGCTGATGGATCTGGTTTCGATGCAGAGCGATCTGGTGACTGCGCACCCCCCGAAAGGCATGGAAAATATGACTGCGGTGCTGGCCGTCCATGAAGACCGGGAAGGAAATTTCTGGTTTGGCACTCACCTTCAAGGGCTGTACCGGTTGCGCAGACAGGTCATTACCACCTATTCCAAACCACAAGGCCTGACGGGCGACGTCATTTATCCGATCTACGAAGATCGCGCGGGCGCCATTTGGATCGGCGCGCAGGGGGAGGGGTTATTCCGGCTCAAAGACGGTGCCATCAAGCAATACAGGGGCGGCGCAAGCGCGATTGATAATCACTTCTCCGCGCTCTATCAGGATCGCGCCGGGCGGTTGTGGGCTGGGGTTTGGGATCGTCTGATGCGCATGGAAGAAGATCGCCTGGTGCCGGTCAGCCCGGAGATCGCGCCACCAACCCTGGCCAATTACTGGACAATTTTTGAAGACCGCGAAGGCTCGTTCTGGTTTGGGGGAAACAATGGAGTGGTGCGCTACAAGGATGGGGCGTCCATCATTCTTACGACCAAAGATGGGTTGGCAGGCGATAACACGAAAGTCATTGTCGAAGACGGGGCCGGAAACCTCTGGCTGGGCAGTTACGGCGGGTTGACCCGCTACAAAAATGGCAGGTTTACGATCTGGACGGAGAAGGATGGATTACCGAGCAATAATGTGCGGTCGCTTTACCCGGACTCCGAGGGTGTATTATGGATCGGGACCTATGACGGAGGACTGGGGCGGTTTAAGGACGGGAAGTTCACGCGCTACACCACGCGCGAAGGCCTGTTCGACAACGGCGTCTTTCAAATTCTAGAAGACGGTGCCAGCTGGTTTTGGATGAGTTGCAATCTCGGCATTTACCGTGTCCGAAAACAGGAATTAAACGATTTCGCTGCTGGACGGCTGAAAACCATCACCTCCATCGCCTACGGCAAGAGCGATGGAATGCTCAACGTCGAATGCAACGGCGGACGCTGGCCCGCCGGAGCCAAAGGCCAGGATGGAAAGCTTTGGTTTCCGACGATGGGCGGCGTAGCAATGATTGATCCAGCGACTGTCGCCGCCAATCCCCAACCACCGCCTGTGCGGATTGAAACAATCAAGGTTGATAATCAAGTTACGTCCGCGGAAGACCTATCGTCCGGGATTCGCATCGAACCGGGCCAGCACAGCCTGGAAATCGAATACACCGCGCTCAGTTTCATCAATTCCGCGCACCTAAAATTCAAATACAAACTGGAAGAGTTGGATGACGATTGGACAGATGCGGGCGGGCGGCGCACGGCCTATTACCCGCACCTTCCGCCAGGGGCCTATAACTTCCATGTGATTGCGGCCAATAGCGACGGCGTTTGGAATCAAGAAGGCGCGCGCCTACGCATTCTTGTGCTGCCGCCGTTTTACCGCACTTGGTGGTTCCTAACATTACTCGGCCTGGGTTTGGCGGGAGTGGTTGGGCTGGTGTTTCGATCTCGCGTCGCGCGGATTGAACAGCAGAGAGCATTGCAGCAAGCCTTCTCTCAGCAGTTGATCGAATCGCAGGAACGCGAGCGCAAACGCATTGCAGCAGAACTACATGACAGCCTGGGCCAGAATCTGATGGTCGTCAAAAACCGCGCCATGCTCAGCGCCTTGACCTTGCCGGATGAAGAGGCCAAAGCGCGATTCAACGAAATCAGCGCGTCCGTCGCTCAGACGCTCGAAGAAGTTCGCACCATCGCTTATAACCTGCGGCCTTATCACCTGGATCAACTCGGGCTGACAACGGCCATCGTCGCGACTATTCAGCGCGTAGAAGCCAGTTGCGAAATCGAATTCACCCACGAAGTAGATGATCTGGACGGGCTGTTTGCGCCCGCCGCCGAAATCACGCTTTTCCGCATTGTGTAGGAGAGTTTGAACAACATTGTCAAACATTCGCGCGCGACCAAGGCACGAGTGGCTGTGCATTGTAGCGAGCACGAACTGGAAATCACGATTCAGGACAACGGTCAGGGCTTTGTGGCTCAAACGCCGGGCAAGGGCTTCGGGCTGACCGGCATGGCCGAGCGCGTCCGCATCCTGGGCGGCAGTTACACGATACATTCTCTGCCGGGGCAAGGAACTGCCATCAACGTCAAATTGAGCTTGCCGAAAGGCGGATTGGAAAATGAAATGGGAGTGACGAAATGAACGATGAAGTCAGCGTGTTAATTGCCGATGATCATCCAATTTTTCGCCAGGGATTGCGCCAGATTATCGAAGCGGATCCGCGAATCACAGTTGTCGCAGAAGCCTCGGACGGCGAGCAAGCCTGGCAACGATTGAAGGAAATCAAACCGATGGTGGCCGTGCTCGATTTGACGATGCCGCTGCGAGATGGCTTCGGCGTGGCGCGTGCATCCCAGGATGAACGTCTGGACGTCGCGATTGTTTTTCTGACGATGCACAAGGACGAGCATTACCTGCACGCCGCGCTCGACTTGGGTGTGCGCGGATACGTGCTGAAAGACAGCGCCATTGCCGAAATCACGGACTGCATCAAAGCCGTTGCCGCCGGACAGAATTACATCAGTCCGGCGCTCTCCGGATTCTTAATCAACCGTGAGCGCCGCGCTGCCACGCTTGCCGCACAGAAACCAGCGCTTGAGCAATTGACGCCCACCGAACGCCGAGTCCTGAAGCTGATTGCCGAAGGCTACACCAGCCGTGAAATTGCCGGAGAATTAAATATTGGCGCTCGCACGGTTGACCATCACCGCAACAACATCGCCACAAAACTGGAACTGCGCGGCAGCCATGCGCTAGTCAAATTCGCCGTCAAACATCAATCCGAACTCTGATCCTGAGTACGGGCCGCTTTCAGCGCGCGGGCGGCAAATCGCTCTTTCATCTCCAGGCATGTCTTGCCAAGTCCCGCACGCCGGAGGCAGTGCGTATCCAGCCATCGGTAAAACTACCCATAAGAATTGGTAAAACTACCCATACAAATACGGCAAACCTCTCCATACCCAGCCAACGCGAAATCACAGACACTCAGCACCGTCAAACAGAGGCTGTGTGATGAAGCTACTTATTGTTGAAGACAATCAAGAGATGCGGGAATTAATCAAGTCCGTCGTCGGCGACTTGGCCGACGCCGTTGCCGAATGCGGTGACGGAAGCCAGGCCGTGGCGGCTTATGCGGACCAGCAACCGGACTGGGTGCTGATGGACATGGAAATGCCACGCGTTGGCGGGCTGGCCGCGACCCGCCGATTGCGCGCGGTGTGGCCCGAGGCACGGATTGTGATCGTCACCCAGCACAATGATGCCCACTATCGGGCTGCGGCCCACGAAGCAGGCGCCTGCGCCTATGTCACCAAAGAGGATTTATTGCCACTACGGCAAATATTCCAGCGCCGCAGCAATACATAGCCTGCAAGCTTGGGTCGTGTTTCAGAAGTGATGACGGCAAAACTACCAAGATGCGCGAAAAACCGACTAATAGATGTGTCTTGGTTACAGCGTGAATTGGGCCGTCATCACTTCTGAAATTCGACGAAAATTGAAAAGGAGATTCCTATGTCATTTGCTATCACGTTTGCGAATCCGTTTACGTTTGCGCTGGCGGAAGACCCATACCGTACGCGCACCGAACCAGATGAACGTCGGACCAAAACGCCGCGGCAGACTCGGTTGCGCGAGTGCGCGTACTGCGGCGCGAAATTGCTCAACGCGGAACAAGCCGCGACCATCATTCAATCCACGCAACGTCAAATCTACCGCTGGGTCGAGCAGGGCGTGCTGCATTTCCACGATGCGGCTGACGGCAGTGTGCTGGTCTGCAGCCATTCCCTACTAGAGCAAGTCGAACGATTGGAAAGCGCGACGGCGCGCTTGTAGCAAGCATCCGCAAAACATCAGGATTTTGTCAGCAGGTGCGGCTCTCCACACCACCCCAGACTCTGATACGCAAGCCAATACCTTAATCGAATTTATATGCGCACAACCGGCCACAGGCCGACAGTTGCTCGCACATGGAGTTAGTCATGACTGAAACAAAGAGAGTGTTGAATGGGATTCTGGTACTGAGTCTGGTATTTAGTGCAGTTGCTTTGGGTTGGAGCCAGTGGCGCGCGCAAGCCAATGGGCAGGGAAATGTCGAAGTCCGCGCCCTCGCCGACGTTCCCGTCCGTGTCGGCCCCGAGTTTCTTGTGAACGCGACGAACACCTTCAATTTTCAATGGCATCCGTCCGTGGCAGCTTTGCCAAACGGCGGCGCAGTTGTCATCTGGGCCGGTCCGGGCGAGGTCCGTGGGCAACGCCTTGATGCGAACGGTCTTCCCCTCGGGACGGCGTTTCGCGTCGGCGACGCCGACGACCTGGAGCCTCCGACAGTTGCCAGTTCGCCGACCGGCGCGTTCGTCGTGGCTTGGCAAAACGGCTTGCGTATCCGGGCACGCCGCTATGACAGCAACGGGAATCCGCTCGGCGCGGAATTCCTGGTCAATAATTCCGGCTTGAACGCCACCCACGACCAGGTCGCGGTGGCCATGTTGCCCGGCGGATTCGTCGTGACCTGGCATAGTCGAGGCGACAGCAGCGGCTACGGGATCGTTGGCCGACGCTACGATGCAAATGGGACTGCGGTCGGATCCGATTTCCGGATGAACACCACGACCACTGGCAATCAGGCGCGCCCATCAGTTGCTCCTAGGGCTGGCGGCGGCTTCACGGTGGTTTGGGAGAGCGACGGACAGGACGGCTCCGGCTTCGGCATCTTCGGCCAGCACTACGACGCGAGCGGCAACAAAGTCGGCACTGAGTTCCGGGTCAACTCGCAGGTGGCAGGACACCAAGTGCGCCCTAGAATCGCCTCGAATGCGAACGGAGCGATGGTCGTCGTGTGGCAGAGCGGCGCAGGCCAGGACGGCAACGATTGGGGAGTCTATGGTCAAAGGTACGATGCCGCTGGAAATAAGGTCGGAGGCGAGTTCCGGGTGAACACCACGACAGCCGGCATTCAACAGCGTCCGGCGGTCGCTTTCGATGCCACGGGCGACTTTATGGTCGCGTGGGAGAGCTACTACCAGCCAGGCGAACTCGCCGGAAACATGAAAGACGTCTTCGCCCAGCGCTACGACAGCAACGGAGCGCCGGTCGGCTCGGAGGTTCGCGTCAATACTTATATCGTCGACTTCCAGGATTGGGCGGCAGTCACCGGCACTGCGAACGCAGAGTTCTTGGTCGTCTGGAACAGCAACGGACAAGACGGGAGCGGGTTCGGGGTCTACGCGCAGCGGATCGGCGCGGCCACCGAACCGCTACCGACGCCGACGCCAATCCCCGACGGCGCGGTCGTCATCGAGCAAGTGAGGCACAGCGTCAAGCACAACGCCCAGTTCAACTTAGGCGTCTGTAACTACTGCAACTGCCCGTCAAGTTGCGGTTGGCAGGGGCAGGGATCTCCCGGCCAGGAAAACCGCGACGAAGATGAGACGTTATCGCTGGAAAACGTTTACCTAAGCTTTCCCTTCCCTGCCGCAAGCCAAACCTGGGGGGCTGACGCTATCCGAGACCATTCCTACCGGAATCAGAGTGGTGCCGGGACGACGACGCTGCCGGTGCAAGCGGTCAGGCCCGGCGAGCCTTTTCCTCTCCTGCACATCACGCACTTTAACACCCCAATCAGGGGAGATTCGCCGACAATGCTGCGTATCGCAACCGCGATCATCCTCAGGCCGGTCGGGGAGCCAGACTTCGAATTGCCGCTCGGCATTCCCGTCAACTTCCTCGAGACCGACAATAATCCGCCGTGTGACCCAGACATTCAGCGTTCGGGGGTTCCTTGCGACGACCGGTTCCGGATCGAAGGGCAGCCTTCGGCCGAGATCACGGCCAACGGCAGGATTTGGAATGTCCAGATCCTCGGTTTCCGAGACCTGTCGTCGGGTGCCATCGCCCCCACTTTCGTTACCCAAGAGAATATGGAATTTACCACCGAGATCGTCGCGGTCCTGACCGTTCGACCGACGGCCACTCCAACCCCAACTCCGACACCAACGCCAACTCCGACTCCGGTTTGCCCGACAATCACCGTGAATCCAGCGTCGCTGGTCAACGGGCTGACCTTCGTTCCGTACTCGCAAACGCTGACCGCAACGGGCGGCACCGGTTCGTACACCTTCAGTCTGGTGTCTGGCACATTGCCTCCCGGACTGACTCTGAATGGAAACGCGCTATCCGGCACGCCGACGGCGGCGGGAGCGTCCACCTTCACCATTCGCGCCGATGACGACAGCAACACGTGTTTTGGCGAACGCGTTTACACCATCAACATCGGCAGCACGGGATTGATGTATTACCCGCTGGCACGGCCCGTGCGCTTGCTGGACACGCGGCCCGGAGCCAGCGCCAACGCCTGCTTCCAGCCGAACGCGCCGATCACTGGCGGCACCACGCGCACGCAAGTCGCACGCGGCACCTGCGAAGGCCTGACCATTCCGGCCAACGCGACGACCATCACCGGCCACATCACGA
>CAYLJQ010000295.1:0-8289 GCA_964383955.1 uncultured Heliomicrobium sp.
CAGTAGAAATCCAAGAAGCTAGGATCTGTTGGCTTTTGAGGTCAGAATTTGGTTGGAGCGATTGCGATGAAACTTTGGAATCCTGTTTCTCTGCCATAATGATGTCTCCTTATTTGGCGTGCCATTTGCGATGCAGCATTCCGCCCAGCCAGGCACAGGGTAAAGCGGTAATCGCAAGCGCGATGGGGTACCAGATCGGCCCCAGATTCATATTCATTGCCGCGACAACGCCGAGCAGGCTCAGGACAAAACCGATTCCCGCGCCAATCCAAACGTGGCGCATCGGCGAGTGAGGCGCAAATTTCGCCGTGATGTAACTGCCGATCACTCCATACACGCACCGATACGTCAGCGCCAGCAAGTTATCGCCCGGTTCATTCATTGGTTGGTCCCAGGGTGGATAAATGTTCAACACATGCATCAATTGATCGGTGCCGAGCGAAAGCACTACCACCGCTAGAAACCCCAAAAACACTGCCCACACGCTGCGTCCCAGACGGCGCGGAGTAGTACTTGTTGTTATTGTTTGAGCTGTCATCTGATCTCCTCTGCTGGATTATTGTTGTTCATACGCCTGTTGTAAGGCGGCAATATCAATCTTGCTCATTTGCAGCATTGCTTCCCTGACTCGCCTGGCTTTGACAGGATCTTTATCGCCCATCAGCCTGCCCAAAACTGCCGGGATAATTTGCCAGGACAAACCAAATTTATCTTTCAGCCAGCCGCATCTTGATTCTGCTCCGCCCGCCGAAAGCTTCGCCCACAATTCATCAACCTCTTCCTGGGTTTCGCAATTCACAAACAGCGAAATGGCTTCCGTGAATTTGAACATCGGGCCGCCATTGAGCGCGTAAAATTCCTGCCCTTCAAGCTGGAAAGTTGCGAACATCATCTTCCCATCCGGGCCAAGAGTTTGGCTCAAGACTTTGGAGTTTTTGAAAATCGAGATGTAAAAATTGACGGCTTCTTCGGCGTTGTTGTCGAACCACAAAAATGGTGTGATCTTCTGCATTGCTTCTCCCTCCTTCGGTTTACGGTCGTTGCTTACGGTTGGGCGAAAGACTTGCCAACGGCGGCAAGTGCTTCGCGAAGCTGGCCAAGCGCTTTTGGCCCCATCCCGTGCAGCGTCGCTAATTCCGCTTCCGTGATCTTTGTCAGTTGTATCAGCTTCGTGTACCCGGCGTTGGCAAGTGCCCGTTGTGCAGGCTTGGACAGCTTGGGCGGAAAATCGCCCTGCTCCTTCGTCAATTGCTTATCGGTTGTTTGGCTCGATTTCTTCATGTTGTTTTGCCTACTGTTCGTCTGCGGTTGGTCCGTAAGAGCCGGGAACGGCAACATCCAGCAAGCGCAGATAAACCGAAAACTGTCCCCGATGATGAATCAGGTGACTCAAGGTAAAGTCGCGAAACACGTCTGCTTTGCTTTTTTCGACCAATGCCCGGCCTCGCATTTTTAACCGCCAGATTTTCTCCAGCGCCGTATCGTCAACGCTTGCCAGAGCTCGGTTGCAGCTGGCAACGGCCTCGTCAAAGTTCTTCAGAAAATCAGCCACTGATTCAGCTTTGTAAAACTGGAAAGTTGCCGGGTCGAAATTGAATTCGTCCTGGGTAAAGATCGAATCGCCCCAACGAATGCATTCGACAAGATGAGCCGCCAAAGCACCCGCCGTATATGACTTTTCGTGAGGCCGCCAGTCCAGCTCGTCGTCCGGCAGCCGTTCCAAATGTCTGCGCGTGGTCTGCGCTTCGTGCTCAAACTCCCGAATGATTGAATCAATCAGCCTCATTGAGTTTCTCTTTGGTTATGGCTTCTACTTCTCCGGCAGACCTTCAATTTCCAGAACCGGGCGGACTTCGACGGTGCCGATGCGCGCACCGGGAATTCGCGATGCAATGCTGACGGCTTCATTCTGGTCTTTCGCATCCACAAAAAAATACCCACCAAGCTGTTCGCGTGTTTCTGCAAACGGACCATCGGTCACGATTCGTTTGCCATCGCGCACACGCACACAGGTCGCAGTCGAAGTCGGATGCAGCGGCGCAGCATCCAGATATTGCCCGACGGAATGAATCTGATTGCACAGTGCAACGGATTCATCGCGCATTTTTCCCAATTCGGTTTCGCCCAGATCGCTGAGCACTTGTTCGTTGTGATGAACCAACAACAGGTATTTCATTTCGCTATCTCCACAGGTAAGTCGAACGGCGTTTGCCGAAAACGACATCGCGTCAAAATTTTTCAAACAGACCGCCTGGAAAATCGGCCAACGGTATCAACGGCGCGTGGCGGATGCTTGGCAAATCTTGCGGCTTGTTCGCCGCAAACTTTACAGCTTTGGCAATCCCGGAAGTTCGATCACCGGGCGAATTTCCACCGTGCCGACCTGTGCGCCCGGAATCTGACCGGCGACATTGATGGCTTCGTCCAGATCTTTTGCTTCAATAAGGAAGAACCCGCCAAGCTGTTCGCGCGTTTCCACAAATGGCCCGTCGGTCACGAGTTGTTTGCCACCGCGAATTTGCACAGTTTTCGTCAACGCAGCAGGCTGAAGCGGCGAAGTTCCCCGCAACTGCCCACTTGCGTGTAACTGGTTGGCAAGCCCGGCGGATTTCACATAACACTGCGCCCGTTCAGGCTCGGTCATGGCGTTCTCTTCCATGTAAATCAGCAGCATGTACTTCATTCACGAAACCTCCATTTTGTTCTTTCACAGGTAAATCGAACCGCGCAGGGCAAATTCGACACTGCGCCAAAAATTTTTTATCGTACCTTATGCTTCCATACGCAAAACTGGACGTAAACCGCGCAATTGATTCACTTTATCGCTCCGACTGGGGAAAGATTGTCGCAGCGCTGATCAAGCTGATCGGCGATTTTAATGTCGCTGAAGAAGCTGTGCAGGAAGCATTCACCGCCGCCGTGCAGCAATGGCCGGAATCCGGCATCCCCGAATTTCCACGCGCCTGGATTATCCAAACCGCCCGGTTCAAAGCCATTGACCGGCTTCGCCGCCAATCCCGGCTGGAAGAAAAGCTGCAATGGTATGCCGCGTCTGCGCTTGTGTCTTCCAGCGTAAAGCCGAATTACGACACCTTCGAAATTCCTGACGACCGGTTGCGGCTGATTTTCACTTGCTGTCACCCGGCGCTAGCACCGGATTCACAAGTCGCGCTGACCTTGCGCATGCTGGGTGGACTGGAAACCGAAGAAATCGCACGCGCGTTTCTGGTGCCGACCACAACGATGGCGCAGCGGTTGGTTCGCGCCAAACGAAAGATTCGCGACGCGGGCATTCCCTTCCAAATCCCCGACAGCAACGATTTGCCGGAGCGGTTAGACGCAGTGCTAACAGTGATTTATTTGATTTTCAGCGAAGGTTACGCGGCGACGCGCGGCGAAATGATGGCACGAGCCGACCTTTGCGCGGAAGCCATTCGACTGGGGAAATTCGTGCGGGCGTTGATCAAGCCGCAGCCTCCGGCAGAAGTAAACGGCTTGCTGGCGCTGATGCTGTTGCACGATTCACGCCGAGAAGCCCGGTTAGACGAAGCCGGAGACGTCGTCTTGCTGGAAGATCAGGATCGCAGTCGCTGGAATCAAAAACAGATCGCCGAAGCTTTGCCGCTGGTCGAAGCGGCGCTGCGCGATGGCCCGGGTATGTTTTCATTGCAAGCCGCAATTGCCGCGCTACATTGCCAGGCAACGCGGTTTGAAGACACCGACTGGGCGCAAATTGTCGAGCTTTATGAATTGCTGGAACGCGTACAGCCTTCGCCCATTGTGACCTTGAACCGTGCGGCCGCAGTCGCAATGGTCAGTGGCCCCGAAGCCGGACTGGCGCTGATGGATACACTCGCGGCGGAACTGGACGGTTATCATCTGTTGCATGCTGCGCGAGCTGACTTGCTGCGCCGAGCCGGTTCTATCGTCGAAGCCGCGCAAAACTACGAACGCGCGTTGGCGCTGGTCACAAACGAAAGCGAGCGCCGGTTTCTTGAACGCAGGCTGCGCGAGGTTCAGCCGTCTTAGTTCTTATTGCTGGCAGAAAATGGGGGCCAAAAAGGGCGAACCGGATTCCGTGTTTGTTTTCGTATTGTGAAAAATGAACAAGAACTTGATTCTGCCAAGAGAGGATTTTTCTGCCCCCATTTTCTGCCAATCTTTCTTCTCCACCGTTGAAACCAATTCGCGATGCCTCAACCAGCTTGCTGACCGGCAAAAGCATTCAGTATAGTGCCTCGCTGTTCTGACATATCACCAACAAGAAAGTAGCTAAAAACAATGTCTGACATACGAGTTCGTTTTGCGCCTTCACCGACCGGGTATTTGCACATGGGTGGAGCGCGCACTGCCCTTTTCAATTGGCTGTTCGCCCGGAAGATGGGCGGCAAATTCATCCTGCGTATCGAAGACACTGACACAGAGCGTTCCAGCGAAGCGATGGTGCGCGGCATTCTGGAAGGCATGGAATGGCTGGGACTGAACCATGACGAAGGTCCGTTCTTTCAGTCCAATTACGCCGACCAGCATCGCGCGGCGGCGTATCAATTGCTGGAAACCGGCTGGGCGTATCGCGACTTCACGCCGAAGCAGGAACGCGACGATTCAACTATCAAACAAGACATTGCCAAAGAAAAAGTCGTCAATCCATATCGCGATTTGCCCAAAGCCGATTCTGACGCGCGCGCTGAAACCGGCGAACCGTTCGTGATTCGATTCAAGGTGCCGGAAACAGGCAAAACGCAATTTGACGACATTGTTTTCGGCTTGCAGGAAAGGGATTACAACGACATTGAAGATTTGGTGTTGCTGCGTTCGGACGGGCATCCGCTGTACAACCTGTCGGTCACGGTGGATGACATCGAAATGGGAATCACGCACGTCGTTCGCGGACAGGATCACATTAACAATACGCACAAACAGGTTTTGCTGTATCAGGCTTTGGGAAAGCCTGTGCCGAAATTCGCGCATCTGCCGCTGATTCTGGCTCCGGACAAAAGCAAACTTTCCAAACGCAAACACGGCGAAATCGTCAGCGTGACAACGTATCGCGACCGTGGATTCATCCCGGATGCCTTCGTCAATTTTCTGGCGCTGGTTGGCTGGGCACCTGAAGAAGGTTTGGCCGCCAAGGATCAGGAAATTTTCTCGCGCGAAGAATTGATTCGCGTCTTTTCGCTGGAAGGCATTCACAAATCGAACGCCGTGTTTAACTTCACCGACGGCGACGAGCGCAACTGGACGGATCAAAAAGCGCTGTGGATGAATTTCGAGTACATCAAAACCTGGCCGCTGGAAACGCTGCTGCCATACATTAAACCCGAATTGCAAAAAGCCGGATTGTGGCGCGATGAATTCGAAACCGAACGCAAAGCCTGGTACGAACACACAATCACTTTGCTGCGCGAACGCGCTCGCACGCTGCTGGATTTTCCGGGACACGGGCGACCGTATTTCGTGGATGACCTGAGCTTTGAATTTGAAGAAGCGGCGGTCAAGAAAAACCTTCAGAAAGACCCGGCGCTGAAAACCTTGCTGCCGGAACTTGCCGAGCGTTTTGGGGCGTTGACTGATTTCAACCACGACGCCGTCGAAGCCGCGTTGCGCGCATTGGCGGAAGAAAAAGGCGTCAAAGCCGGTTTGCTGATCAATGCCACCCGCACGGCGCTGACCGGCCAATCGGTCGGGCCAAGCCTGTTTGAACTTGTTTTGGTCGTCGGCCAAAACCGCGCGGTCGAACGACTGAAACATGCCACCGAACTCGTCTAACAAGCAGTAAGAACCTATCCACGAAGCAACACGAAGAACCACGAAGTCTGATTTCTTCTTCGTGAAACTTCGTGTGACTTCGTGGAGATTCAAGGCTTATGAACCAGCAAACCACCTCTCGGTCCGCCTGGCTGCTGTTGGTTTTCCTGACTCTGCTGAACATCCTGAACTTCGTTGACCGGCAATTGATCGTCAATCTTGCTCCGCAATTGATCGAAGAATTGAAGCTGGATTTGAAGCAGGTTGCGCTGCTGTACGGGTATTACTTTCTGGTCTTTTACACATTGATGGGAATGGTGATGGCGACCATTGCCGACCGTTGGAGCCGTCAGCGATTGATTGCTGGTGGGCTGGCGTTGTGGAGTTTGCTGACAGCAGCTTCGGGCGCGGCGACCAGCTTGCTGCATCTGGCTTCGGCGCGCGTGCTGGTTGGCGTTGGCGAAGCCACGCTGACACCGGCGGCGGTTTCGGCACTCAGCGATGCCTTTCCGCCAAAGCGGCGCGCGCTTTCCACCGGCATTTATTATTCCGGTGTCGCGCTTGGTTCGGGAATGAGCTTGATCATCGTCGGTGGGATGGCTCCGGCGTATGGCTGGCGGGCCTGCTTTTACGCGCTGGGCATTTTGGGAATTGTCCTGACGCCGCTGGTTCTGTGGATGAAAATCCCGGAGCGTGGCGCTGCTGAACAAAAGACGTATGAAGCCGCGATTGCGCAATCCACCAGCGAGATTTATCGCAGCTTGTTTAACACGCTTCGCCGTTCGCCCGCGTTGTGGTTAACCATCACGGCGGCGGTGCTGATGAATTTTTCCACGGCGTCGGGCAGTTTCGTTTTGACCTGGCTGACACGCGAACGCGGAATGGGGTATCGCTCCACGGCAATCACGTATGGATTGATCGTCGCCATTGCCGGATTGCTGGGAACTTCTGCGGGCGGAGGCATCAGCGACTGGTTTCATCGCCGATGGTCTGGCGGGCGGTTGTGGTTCCTGGTCGTCAAGATGATTGTCTTTGTTCCAGCCTATATTGGTTTCTATTCCCTGCCGATTGATACGCCGTATGGTTTGTTTTACATCTGCTGGGTGCTGGCGACGTTCAGCACGCTCAGTTGGTACGGACCGATTTTCGCGACGGTGCAAGACCTTGCGCCGTTGAAGATTCGCGCGACCGCAGTCGCCTTTTTGATGCTGGCGATCAACATTATCGGATCAGGGCTTGGCCCGTTGACCGCTGCCGCGATTGGCGACAAGCGAGGGCTTGGGCTTGGCCTGCCCGTCTGCACACTCATCAGTTACGGCGCGCTGATTCCACTGGCGCTGGCGGCCAGAAGATACAAAACCGATTTGAAAAGGATGGTTGAGCTATGAACCTAAAAGACAAAGTTGCAGTCGTCACCGGAGGCGCAATGGGAATCGGTCGCGCGTTGTGCCAGCGGTTTGCCGCCGAAGGCGCTCGCGGCGTGGTTGTCGCCGACCGTGAAATTGAAAAGGCCGAAGCAGTCGCCGCGGAAATCGGCGGGCTGGCGGTCAAAACCGATGTCAGCAACGAAGCCGACATCATCAATCTGGTGGAACAGGCAACAAACAAGTTCGGCCAGATTGATTTGTTTTGCTCGAATGCAGGAATCGGCGGAATGCCCGGCGGCGCGGAAGTCCCCAACGAAGCCTGGGCAGAAATCTTTGGCATCAATGTGATGGCGCACATTTACGCCGCTCGCGCAGTGCTTCCGAAAATGCTCGAACGGGGCGAAGGTTATCTGCTGCAAACGGCTTCTGCCGCAGGCTTGCTGACACAAGTTGGTTCGGCTCCGTATTCCGTGACAAAACACGCGGCGGTCGCTTTTGCCGAATGGCTTTCGATTACTTATGGCGACAAAGGCATCAAGGTTTCATGCCTGTGCCCGCAAGGTGTGCGCACGCGAATGCTGCTGGGCGAAGACGGCAAGGGAGAAAACTTTCTGGTGGAAGGTTCGGTTTCGACGGAAGAAGTCGCGGAAATTGTCGTGAAAGGTTTGGCGGAAGAGAAGTTTTTGATCCTGCCGCATCCGGAAGTTGCGGAATACATACAGCGCAAAGCAGGTGATTACGACCGCTGGATTCGCGGCATGCGGCGGCTGCAAGCAAAAGTTTTGTGACCTGGGTACGCTCGCATCCTTGCGAGCAAATGAAAAAGCCGCGAAGCTTCCTTTTTCATTTTTGGCTCCTGGCCATTGTGAAAATAAGGACCTTTCGCGGCTTCTTTTTACAGCCTGCAAGGATGCAGGCGTACCCGGAGCTTTACGGGAAGATGCCGAGTTCACCATACGCCCGCGCAACTTTTTCGATGGCATCCAGAAACGCCGCCGTGCGCAGATCAGGAATTCTGGAATCGCCCTTCCACAGTTCCCGCAGCCGTTGATACGAAACGACCATCGTGTCTTCCAAGCCTGAATTGACAAAATCCTGTTCGTCAGAGCCTTTGGCAACTTCGTTCAGGATCTCTTCCGTGAAGGCTTGCCCGGTCAATTTTTCGACAGCCCTC
>CAYLJQ010000296.1:0-8264 GCA_964383955.1 uncultured Heliomicrobium sp.
CGCGATTTGGTGGCTGGGTCCCTGGCGTCAGTTCTTTATCAAATATCATCAACGCCGAAATCAGAACCCCGTCTTGGTTCGCAACCATCGCTCGCTTTTTCCTGAACTTGACACAAAAAAGGCACTCGATGATCTGAATCGAGAAGGGTACGCACACGGCATCCGGCTGCAAGAAGCAGAGTTAGAACAAATCGTGGATTTTTGCGGGCGGCAAAACGCTTACTTCAATCCGCATCTACATTGCCAGACCGTTCATGAAATTGCGCACGATCCAAAGTTATTGGAAGTTCTGAAAGCATATTTCGGCACCGAACCGGTTCTTTACAGCTCCAACCTTTATTGGACCTGGCCGCCAGACAGCCAGGAAAAACTGCAACAGGCGCTGGCTCTGAAATCCAAATTTCATTATGACGTGGGTGATTTCAAAACCCTGATCGTGTTTATTTATCTAACGGACGTTGATGAAGACAGCGGCCCGCATACGGTGATCGCAGGATCGCATCAGCAGAAAAAGCCTCTGCGATTGTTGACGCGATACCTGAATGACCGCGAGGCTTTGGCTGAATTCGGAAATCGAATCAAAGTGATTACAGGCCAACGCGGCACGGGCTTTTTTGAAGACCTGACCTGTTATCACAAACATCCTGTCGGCAGTAAAGCCAGGTTAATGCTGACGATTTGTTATCTACTTCAGCGCAAACCGCTCAACCCATAATTTTCCGGAGTTTCCACTTGCAAGATTGGTTTTCAGACAGTTCCCGACAGTGCTTGATCGTCGCTGAAGTCGCGCAGGCGCACGACGGCAGCCTGGGAACGGCGTATGCCTACATTGACGCCGCCGCGTCTGCCGGAGCCGACGCAATCAAGTTCCAGACGCACATTGCCGCTGCCGAAAGCACGCCGGGCGAACCATGGCGCGTGAAATTCAGTCGTCAGGATGCGACCCGGTACGATTACTGGCGGCGAATGGAATTCACGGAAGAGCAATGGTTTGGTCTGGCTGCGCATGCCGCCGAGAAAGGATTGATCTTTTTGTCGTCCGCGTTTTCCTTTGCAGCCGTTGACCTGCTGGAACGAGTTGGGGTGCCCGCCTGGAAAGTTGGCGCGGGCGAAACGTCGAACATTCCGTTGCTGGAAAAGATGGCCGCAACCGGCAAACCTGTCATTCTTTCCAGTGGAATGTCCGGTTGGGAAGAACTGGACGCAGCGGTCAAATGCGTCCAAGAAAATGGCGCAGCGGTCGCTGTGTTGCAATGCACAACGGCCTACCCTTGCCCGCCGGAAAAGCTTGGGCTGAACGTGATTGACGAACTGCGCCAACGATACAATTGCCCTGTCGGTTTGTCGGATCATTCGGGAACGATTTACGCAGGCATCGGCGCGGCAACGCTGGGAGCCAACATCATTGAAGTTCACATCACGTTTTCCCGCCAAGGTTTTGGCCCCGATGTTCCGGCTTCGCTGACGATCAAAGGCTTGAAGCAATTGGTTGCCGGAGTCCGCTTTATCGAACGCGCTTTGCGAAATCCTGTAGACAAACAAGCGATGGCAGAAAGTTTCACTGAACTGCGGCAGGTTTTCGGCAAAAGCGTCGTCGCCGCGCGCGACTTGAAAGCCGAACATCAACTGACCATCAGCGATCTGGCGTTCAAAAAACCCGGGACAGGCATTCCTGCCGCCCGCTACCGCGAAGTTCTGAATCGCCGGCTCTGCCGCGATGTTGCCGCCAACACTTTGTTTTCGGAGGAAGATTTTGAGTAAACGAAAAATCTGCGTGGTGCTGGTTGACCGCGCCAATTACGGACGTATCAAACCTGTCATGACAGCCATCGCGAATCGTCCGGAGTTGGAACTGCAAATCGTCGCCGCCGGAACAATGGTGCTGGAACGTTTTGATCAACCGGTCAATGTCGTGCGCCAGGATGGTTTCGATGTGAGCGGTGAAATTTACCTGGAACTGGAAGGTTCGACTCCGGCGACGATGGCTAAGTCGGTTGGCTTCGGCGTCGTTGAATTCGCCAGCGAGTTTCAGCGCTTAAAACCCGACGTAGTTCTGCTGATCGGCGACCGTTACGAAATGCTGGCAGCGGCAATTGCTGCTGCCTATATGAACGTCTGCATCGCGCACATTCAGGGCGGCGAAGTTTCCGGTTCGATTGATGAAAGCGCCCGCCACGCCATCAGCAAATTCGCGCACTTCCATTTTCCCAGCACGCAGCGTTCCGCCGATTATCTGGTGCGAATGGGTGAGCGCCCGGATTCGATTTTGGCCGTCGGCTGCCCTTCGTCGGACATCGCACGAACCTTCGACCGCAGTTTGTCTGCGGAAATCGTCAACACAGGCGGCGGCGGTTCGCCAATTGATGTGAACGATCCGTTTTTGCTGGTGTTGTTTCATCCAACGACAACCGAATACGGCGGAGAGCGCGGACAGATGGAAGCTGTATTGGAGGCTTTGCAACGGCTGGCAATGCAAACCGTTTTGCTGTGGCCGAACATTGACGCCGGTTCCGATCACATCAGCAAAGCCATACGCTCATTCCGCGTCAATCATCAGCCAACGTGGCTGAGAAACCTGACCAACCTTTCGCCGGAAAATTATCTAAAGGTTCTGGCCAACACGGCTTGCGCGATCGGGAATTCTTCGAGCTTCGTGCGCGACGCCGGATATTTCGGCTCGCCGGTGGTGCTGGTTGGCAATCGCCAGGAAGGCCGCGAAACCGATGCGCACGTCACGCGAGTGGCTCCGACCGCGGACGATGTGTTTGCCGTCGCCAAATCCCAGCTTGAGCACGGTCGTTATGCGCCCAGCAAGTTGTATGGCGATGGTTACGTTTCCGAACGCATTGCGCAAGGCTTGTGCGAATTAAAGCCTTACATTCAAAAGCGGCTTCATTACATTTATGACTCACCCAATTAGCCACTAACCATTGGTCGTAAACCATTCTCGGTCAGGATAGAAAAGTTTTTACTCTGCCGGTTAATGGCCAATGCGCAATGGATAATGGGCAATGACTAGCAACAATGGTTCAAGATCCGAAACTTTCAATCGTCATACGTTGCCGCAACGAAGCCAACAGTCTTCGCAATGTGCTGGCATCGCTTCGCGCGCAGCGATGCGAATTCGATTGGGAAGTCGTGCTGGTGGATAACGAATCGGAAGACGACACGCGAAAGATTGCCGAAGAATTCGGCGCGCGCATTGTCCCCATCAGCCGCCAGGAATTCAGTTATGGCCGCGCAATCAACCTGGGTGTGGCCGCTTCGCGTGGCGAACTCGTCATGCTGCTCAGTGCGCATGCGCTGCCGATTGGTTCGTACTTTTTGAATGCCGCGGTTGCTCCATTTGAAGACGCCCAGATTGCCGCCGCCCGATGTTTGCTGGTCACCAGCCCGCGCCAGCTTCAAACCTGGTACCAACCGAAAGACATTCACTACGCTTCCGCCGAAGAGCAGCGCAAAGCCGAATCCGGTAGCGCCTGGGTGGGCGAATACCCAACCGGCGGGTGTTGCGTCATTCGTCGTGCGGTGTGGGAAGAAGTGAAATACGACGAACAACTGGAATCGAACGAAGACAAATTGTGGGCTTCGCATGTGTTGGCCAAGGGTTGGAAAGTGCGTTGCTGCGCCGAAGCCACTTGGATGTACACGCGCAAATACGGACGCCGCGAACGATTGATGCGCGAAACGCGGCAACAATTGTCGCTGTACAGAATCACAGGCCGCGCGCCGCTTGGTTTCGGAAAGTACTTGTGGCTGATGGTGAGAGCATTGTTGGCCGCGCCTCTGGTTGCAGTGCGATACGTCTTTGAAAACTTTGCGTGGAACACGTCCCTTGTCAGTGTTCCCTGGCGCGCCAAACGCGCGCCCGAATCCGGCAGCTTTACGGAGTTTGATCAAAAACGATAGATGGTTGAATTGAAAGAGTCGGAAAAATCCGTGTGGCTGATTTCCGGTTTGCTGCTGGCGGCATTCGCCGTTTTCGGAAGCCCTTTTCTGCTGGATTATCTGAACAGTGGCGATCAATTGCCGCCAACGTTGCAGCTAGTGAATCCGCAGCTTTTTCAAAATGACCCGATTGTCGCTGCGATGGGCAAACTGAAAAGCGGTTTTTATCTGGCCTTGGCCACAGCGATGAAACTGTTCAACATTTCACCGCAGCAAACCGAGCCGGCGATTTACGCGCTGTTTGTTGTTTCAAAGTTACTGTTAATCGCGGCAGCGTTCGCGCTTTGCCGATCTTTGAAAAACAATTTCTGGCTCTTCGTTGTTTTTGCTGCGTGGTGCTGTCATCAGAAACCGTCGCTGCTGGGCAGCGTGACGCTCTTTTTGCCGCTCGTCACGCACAACGAAGTCGCCCTGGTGATGGGATTTTTCGCCCTTGCCTGTTTGCTGCGCGAAAAAATGTTTCTGTTCTGGTTGTTGGCTGGCGTGATGGTTCTGGTTCACGTGATTGTCGGGCTGCAATTTGCGCTTTGCTTCGTTCCAGTCATTGCGTGGCGGCACAGGTTCGACAAAGCCTTCCTGCTTGGCGCTGGCTTTTTCGTCGCCTGTTGCGCGATTTACCTGCTGACAATGGCACCCGCAGCAATGAGCGCCGAAGAATGGCAATTGTTTCTTTCAACGAACGGCAACACGGGCCACATTTCGTTGTTCAGGCATGGTTGGATTGATTGGTTTGGTTTCGTATCGGTTTTCGGTTTGGCGCTGATGGCGTTTAATCGTTTTTTGAAAGGCGATGCAGGATTTGAATTGCTGCAACGAGCGGCGATTTGCGGTTCGCTGATTGGACTGCTGCTTTCCTTGGCGGCGGTTTTAAGCCGCGCAATGAAACCGATGCTGTTTCAACCGATGCGAATCTTCTTCTGGGTGACGCTGTTTTGCTTTTTGCTGATCGCCGCCGCCATGGTGGAAGCGTTTAGAAATTCTTCCCGACTGGCTGGAATTTTGCTGGCATCGGTATTGGTCCTGACGGCGCTGAATTCGATCCTGGTGCCACTATTCGCTTTTCTTGGTCTCGCTTACTTTGTCGCTGAACGGCTGGCGGCGAAGCCTTTGGAGCGCGGCGACTCTAACCGCGCTTTGGCATTTCTGACGCGTACTGCTCTGATTGTAACGACCATTGCAATTTTCACCGCCTGGCTTCTGGGCAATAAACAACCGATCGGATCGCTACGGTCGCCAACGCTCTTGCTTCCGGGCGCAATCTGCCTGGCCGCATTATTTTTGCCGAAACTAAAAACCTTACAAACGCCGTTGGCTGCGGGATTGATGCTTTATTGCCTGATTGCGGCGTCGCTTTACCGCTACCAGTACAATCAACGCTGGCTGGAGGCTGATTGGCGAGCTGTGCGGTTGTGGGTTCAAACCAATACGAATCCGGCAGATCGTTTCATCACACCGCCTGACCAGATTGGTTTTCGAGTTTTGGCCCTGCGCTCCACCGCCAGCGAAGCCCTGCCGCGCGTAATCTGGTCAGCGCCATTTACTGCCCTGGAAAACAAACAAATAGCCGAGCGCGCAGCGAAAGGCTATGCCAACAATTCAACTGATCCGGCGTATCTTTTTGAGCTGGCGCGCGAGTGGCATTGCAATTATGTCGTTGCCCGCGGTCCGTATGACGCGCAATGGGTTCCCTTGTTCCGCGCAGGCGAATTCAGCGTTTTGAAAGTTACAGAATGAACATTCTTGGGTTGATTCCAGCACGAGGCGGTTCGAAAGGCGTTCCGCGAAAAAACATCCGCTTGTTGGCGGGAAAGCCATTGATGGCATACACCGCCGAAGCGGCGTTGGCATCGAAACGGCTGACGCGCGTGATTCTGAGCACTGACGACGATGAAATCGCAGAAGTCGGGCGAAGCTGCGGCATCGAAGTTCCCTTCCTGCGGCCAGCGGAACTGGCGGAAGACACGACTCCGACATTGCCTGTCATTCAACACGCGATTCATTTTCTGGAAATACGCGGCCAACGCTTCGATGCAGTGTGCCTGCTGCAACCAACGAACCCTTTGCGCCGGACAGCGGACATTGACGGTTGCATTGAATTGATGGAAAGCGCCCAGGCCGACACGGTTTTTACAATTTTGACTGTGCCTGCTGAACACAATCCGCACTGGGTGTATTTCAGAAATGCGGATGGCAGTTTGCAACTGAGCACAGGCGAATCTTCACCGATTCCCCGCCGTCAGGATTTGCCGTCGGCATTTCATCGTGAAGGTTCGGTTTATGTGGCCCGGCGAGACGTGGTAATGCTTGGCAATAGCTTGTACGGCTCCCGGGTAATTGGTTACGAAATTGAACGCAGCCGCAGCGTCAACATAGATAACCTGGAAGACTGGACGAAAGCAGAATTGTTGCTGAATCAGCGCCGCGCACGGTAGCAAGCGGGTAAAAGTAATTATGTGTGGAATTGCCGGAATCTTCGGCTCAAACTATTCGCCAACCAAACTCGAAGCAATGATTGCCAGCCAGCATCATCGCGGGCCTGACGCGACAGACTCATATTTGTCGCCTGCGGGTTTCGCCGGCATTGGACACAATCGGTTGAGCATCATTGATCTGTCACCAGCCGGTCGTCAGCCAATGAGCAACCACGACGGATCGCTTTGGATTGTGTTCAACGGCGAGATTTACAACTACCTGGAACTTCGCGCTGAACTCAGCGATTACCCCTTCCGCAGCCAATCGGACACGGAAGTGCTGCTGGCCGCCTATGAAAAATGGGGCGAAGCTTGTTTGGATCGGCTGATCGGGATGTTCGCATTTTTGCTGTGGGATGAACGCAGCCAAACGCTGTTTGCCGCGCGCGACCGGTTCGGCGTCAAGCCGCTTTATTACCATCACGCGACAGACGGCACGTTGCGAGTCGCCAGCGAGATCAAAGCGCTGCACGCTTCGGGCGTTCCGCCCTTTCCGGATGAAACAAGCTGGGCAACCTATTTAACCTACGGATTGTATGAACACAGCGAACGAACGTTTTGGCAGGACGTGTTGAGCCTGCCGCCCGGTCATTCGATGACCTGGCGCGACGGACGATTGCGAATCAAGCGTTGGTACGATTTGTCTGCCATCGCCAGCGCCGGTGAAGACACGCGCCCTATCAAACAGGTTGAAGAAGAGTATTTTTCACTGCTGACGGATAGCGTGCGGCTGCGGTTTCGGTCGGACGTGCCTGTGGGCATTAACCTGAGCGGCGGATTGGATTCTTCGACGTTGCTTGGGGTCGTTCACGCCGTGCAGGGAGCCGAAAGCAGCGTTCGCGCGTTCACGTTTGTCTGCGGCGATCCGAATTATGACGAATTGCCGTGGGTCGTGCAGATGTTGCAGCAGACAAAACATCCGTTGACCGTTTGCCGCCTTTCAGCGGAAGACGTGCCAGCGCTGGCAGATTCGGTTCAACTGTCACAGGATGAACCGTTCGGCGGATTGCCAACATTGGCGTATGCGCGCGTGTTTGAAGAAGCGCGCGCGCAGGGTGTGATTGTGCTGTTGGACGGTCAGGGCATGGACGAACAATGGGCGGGTTATGATTATTACAACCTTTCGTCCAATGGTTCCGGAGTGGCAACAGTTCAAGGCACCAAGGAAAGTCCTGTTCGTCCCGAATGCCTGAAACCGGATTTTCGAGAACTGGCAGTGAACTTTGAACCATCAAAACCATTTGGCGACCGGCTTCGCAATCTGCAATTCCGGGATGCGCGGTTCACGAAAATTCCCCGCGCGCTGCGATTCAGCGACCGGGTTTCGATGCGCGCTTCCACGGAACTTCGCGAACCGTTTTTGGATCATCGCTTGTTCGAGCTGGCGTTGCGGCAACCAATGGATCGAAAACTGAACGGCGGCCAAAGCAAATGGCTATTGCGGCGAATTGCGCAGGACTTGTTGCCAACGGAAGTTGTCGAAGCTCCCAAACGTCCGCTGCAAACTCCGCAACGCGAATGGCTGCGCGGGCCTTTAAGCAATTGGGTGGAAGAAACGTTGGAAATGGCCTTCAGCAGGCATGCCAAATACTGGTTGGACGAAGAAAAAGTTCGGGACACCTGGCGGCAGTTCCAGCAAGGCCCCAGCGACAACAGCTTTTTTATCTGGCAATGGATTTCCGTCGGGCTGTTCAACAAACTGAAAAACAACAGAATGCCCAAAGCGGATGTGCGATTGATCGTGTGAACTTATGAGTGATTTGAGAATCGAAGCAGTAGGGTTATCCAAACGATATTCCCTGACAGGAAAACGCGAACGGTACAAAACCTTGCGCGACCAAATGG
>CAYLJQ010000297.1:0-8261 GCA_964383955.1 uncultured Heliomicrobium sp.
AATTGGGAATTCAGCAACGTTCCGCTTATCAAAAGAATGTTGTGCTGCCGCCAGGCATTTACAAAATCGACCTGGTTGTCCGTGACGTAAACAGCGGCAAAACGGGAGTCATTAAACAGGGCTTTGTCGTTCCGCGTTACGAAGAAGGCAAGCTTTCGACTTCGACTTTAATTTTGGCTTCCACGATTGAACCCATGTCTGGACGCTTGTCCACCGGCCAATTCGTGCTCGGTTCATTGAAAGTGAAACCGAACGCGACCGGTGAGTTCAAACCGGATCAATCGCTGGGCGTTTATATGCAGGTTTACAATGTTGCGGTTGACCAGGCTACGCTGCGCCCCAGCGTGGATATTGAATATTTGGTCAGCCAGCGCGACAAAGAAGTGTTGCGCATCAAAGAAGACGGCAAAAACGGCATGAGTTCCATCAACACCCAGCAAATTACGCTGGCCAGGACGTTCCCGCTCAAGCAGTTCAAGCCAGGCTTTTACGATGTTCAAGTCATCGTAAAAGACAACGTCGCTGGCGTTACACTGACGACTGATAAAGACACCTTCCACGTGAAGTAACAACATCCTGTGGATTGCGAATCGAAACTATGGCTTTTCGGTTCGCAATCCACAGGAAAATCACACTCAAAACCTCCTCCTTCCCGCAGACAATTCCCCTAAGAAATTCCGCCCCGCATCAGACTATCAACGAGGTTCCAATGAAAAAATTGACATTTGCGACTGCAATTATGGTGGCGGCACTTTGCCTGACTTTGGCGAGCCTATCTGCATTTGGTCAGGCGGGCGGACAAGAAAGAAGGCTGACGTACGATGATTGGTACGGGGATGTGAAAAAGGTTCTGGCCGATCATTACACCGGCAAAACGGTGAAGCTGAAATTGGCAATTCCTGCAACTCGGCGAGGCCTGGAAATGATTGACGGATCGCTTGCTCGCGGAGTTGAAGACGCATCTAGCAGCAACGCTTTGGTACAGGCAGGCGAGGAAGTCACAATCAAAAGCTTCAAAGTCCGCGACAATGATATTGAATTGCTGTTGAACAAATCTGCTGAAAAATCCAAAGGCTGGTTTTTTCCCAAAAAACCTCGCATCAGCATCCGCTTTTCATACGAATTGGGAGCTAAAGACTTGACGATTGAAAACATCAATCGCTGGTTGTCGTCGGCCATTGACATAGCCGCATTGACGCCTGCTGGCGCAGAAACGGCTCCAACGCAGGCTTCCATTGCGCTATCCGTCGTCGCAGCGCCACCATCCGCAGAATCAGGCCCCAAAGCTTCCGCCGCCAAAACTTCGATGGAAAATCCGATGGAACTCCCGACTTCTTCCGTAGTTAGCGACCTAACGTCAGGCGATAAGAATGTCGCTGAACTGACAGTTGAATGCCAGGCCAGAAGAGCGCGAGTTTACATTGATGATGCCTACAGCGGATTTGCTCCACGCACAATCAGGTTGCGTGCCGGAACGCACTCGATTCAGGTGATGGCTGATGGCTACCCAGCCTGGGAACAAAGACTCTTTATTCCCGGGGGCAAAGCTTCCATTGTAAAAGCAGAGCTACAGCGATAAGCGGCAGAAATTCAGAATTACGCCCCGCCATCTTCCCGTCTCAACTGATTTACCAGCAAATGTGCCTGCCGCGTTGGCTCAGGCTGGCGGTACTTTGTCACCGAGCGCAAGGTCAACTCAATCGCCGAGTCCAAATCTGTTAAATGCCCCGGAGAAATATAAACCGGCGCGACGTTCTTTTTCGTCCTTAGCGCGACTCCAATCACTTCGTCTTTATCAATCAGCGGCGAACTGCTTCCGGCTTCTGGTCCGAGTTCGCCATGCCTGCCGACCAGAATACTTTTCGCGCAACCAATTGTCGGCAGATCAAGCAACAATCCAATGTGACAGGCAATTCCCAGCCTTCGCGGGTGCGCGATTCCCTGCCCGTCCAGCATCAGCACATCCGGTTTGGTTTTCAACATTTCCCAGCATTCCATAAACGATGGCGTTTCGCGAAAACTAAGCAAGCCCGGCACATAAGGAAACTTCGCCGTGCTGCGAATGCTTGCCGTTTCGACAATCCGCAAATCCGGCAAACTTAAAACAACAATGCCGGAGTAGATCACTTCCGAAAATTTATTGAAGGAAATGTCTGCTCCGGCAATTGTATTAACAGCTTGCGTGATGGGCTGGATGCGAACCAGCGAGCGCCATTCTTTTTGGGCCTCAACAGCTTCTTTCGGCGTCAGGCCCCAACTGTTCAGCGGGAACTTCATGAAAGACTCAGGCAGCGATTTCAACCAGCGTCAGGTCGAAATGCAATTCTTCTCCGGCCAGAGGATGGTTGGCATCCAGCGTCACGCTGGCTTCCGTCAGTTCGGTAATGACTAGTGGGATGCTCCCTTGTGGAGTTTGCATTTCAATTGCCATGCCCAGTTCCGGCTCGACACCGCTCAAGTTGAATTGCTGGCGGTCAATGGTTTGCACGTACTCTTCGATTCGTTCGCCATAGGCTTGATCGGCTGGAATAACGACATTTTTGGTTTCGCCGATTTGCATCCCAACCAGCGCGGCATCAAATCCGGGGATCACCTGCCCGGCTCCAACCGTGAATCCTAGCGGATCGCCGCCATCGGAAGAATCAAAAACCTGACCGTCATCGAATTTGCCCGTGTAATGGACTTTTACGGCGTCGCCGACTTTAACTGTGGACATTTATTTTTCCTCTTTAAGTGATAATCAAAACTTCGGCAGAAAATTGCCGAAGCTTGGCCAGCTTCGCACAGGGTTTTGCAAAAATCCAGTAGCCTTTCGGCGATGCTTGAAAATGCCCGACGGTTCATTTAGCTTCGCCTGCGTGAAGGCATTACGTTTTGAAAATGGCGAATTACGATTGGCTGAAACCGCCATTCCACACCGCGAAAATGAAGCCTTGATCAGAGTCACGCTGGCCGGAATCTGCAACACTGACCTGGAAATCGTTCGCGGGTATGCCGGTTTCAACGGCACGCTCGGGCACGAATTTGTCGGCGTGGTCGAAGCCTCACCGGTCAAAACGCAAATTGGCCGTCGCGTCGTCGGAGAAATCAACATCGGTTGCGGCCAATGCGATGTTTGCCAAACGAGCGATGCTCGTCATTGCCCAAACCGTATTGCGCTGGGCATTCACAATCGCGACGGAGCCTTTGCCGAATTTCTGACTTTGCCGCCGCAAAATCTGTTTGCCGTTCCGGAAAATGTCAGCGACCGGCAAGCCGTTTTCACCGAACCACTGGCCGCCGCGTGTGAAATTCTGGATCAAGTCACGATCAGTACTTTCCACAAAGTCGCCGTGATTGGTGATGGCAAACTTGGTCAATTGATTGCTCGCGTATTGGCGACGACAGGTTGTGAACTGATTTTGATCGGGAAACATGCGGACAAGTTGGAACTTGCGGCAAAAGCCGGAATCAAAACACTCAGGATCAGTACAAGGAGCGGTAGCGACTTGGTGACTTCTGATGCTACGGTAACGGAAACAACCAGGTCGCTACCGCTCCCCGTACCGCACCGACATTTCGACTTTGTGATCGAAGCCAGCGGCTCTGCCAGCGGATTGCAAACAGCGCTTGATCTGGTGAAGCCCCGCGGCGCGATCATTCTGAAGTCCACCTTTCACGGTGGCGCTGTTCCAGTAGACACGACGCGCATTGTCGTGGACGAGATCAGCGTCATTGGTTCGCGCTGCGGAAGATTTGAAAATGCGCTGAAGCTGCTGGAAGCTGGCAAAGTTGATGTCGAGAGTTTGATTGCAAATGTTTACACACTTCAGGACTCTGTCACTGCAATGGCTGAAGCGGCTCGTCCTGGCAAATTGAAAGTACTACTGACTACTGACTACTGACTACTCAAAACAATGTATCCTGCTGGCAATCTTTTTATTCCTGCGCCCCACGGACAGCTTGAAGCGATCTACCGCCCAAAAACGAATCAGGCGGAGCGCGTCGCGCTGGTGTTGCACCCGCATCCGCTTCACGGCGGCACGATGCACAACAAAGTCGTTTTTCGCGCGGCAAAGGCGCTCGGCGAATCGGGATTTGAAACAATGCGCTTTAACTTTCGCGGCGTTGGTGCAAGCACAGGCAAACATGACGACGGTCTGGGCGAACGGGATGACGCCCGCGTCGCGTTGGATTATTTGCTCGCCGATCAGCCACAAGCGAAGGAAGTGGTCATCGCCGGATTTTCCTTTGGTTCGATTGTTGGCTTGAATGTGGGCTGTGCTGATGCGCGCGTTCATCGCTTGATTGCGATTGGCGTTCCGGCGCGATTAGGCCAACTGGATTGTTTGTTCGAATGCGACAAACCCAAATTATTCGTTCATGGCACGGAAGACGTGATCGCTCCGCTGGCTCCGCTGGAAGAATTTCTGACCCAACTACCCGCAGACTCCAACTTACGCTTTGTGAAAATTCCAGGCGCAAGCCATTTTTTTGACGATCACGCGCAAGAGTTGATGCAAACAATCAAGAATTTTGTCGGCCAATAGCTGAAAAAGAAATGCGTATGCAGTTTCGACCATTCCAAATTGCGCGTCTATTTGGCATCCCACTGATGATTGATTTCGGGTGGATCCCGATGGCATTGCTGCATGTTTGGCTGGTAGCGCAATTTTGGCTGCCGACACGTATACAACCTGTCTGGCCGTGGTGGCAAAATCTCCCGCTGAGTATGGTCATTACCTCGCTATTCTTTGCCTCGGTGCTAGGGCATGAGCTAGCTCATGCCCTAGTTGCTCGATGGGAAGGCATACGCATTTATGACATTCAACTACATGTGTTCGGCGGTTGGGCTAGACTTGTTGACGAGCCGCGCACTGCTATGGCGGAGTTCCGCGTGGCCATCGTTGGCCCAGCAAGTTCCTTTCTGTTCTGCCTTATTTTTGGTGCTGGGATGCTCATCTTACAGAAAGTTGCCTCCCACTCCTGGCTGTCGGTTGCAGCAATAGAGGGCTGTTTTTACCTGGCCGGAGCCAATCTTGCTTTAGCCATGTTCAACTTGTTGCCGGGCTTACCTTTGGATGGAGGCCGAGCCGTCAGAGCTTATTTATGGCACAAGCGTGGAGACATTCTTGCTGCAACGCGAACCATGACCAAAATGGGCGTTGGCATCGCCTACATGCTCATTTCTTACAGCCTTTTTTTGATTGGTTTTGGAATGTTTCGCGGAACGCTGTGGCAGGATTTTGTCGTCGCGGTATGGCTAATGGTGATTGGCATTTTCCTGAAAACCGCGGCTGAAAGCGATTATCGCAACCGCCAACGCCGGGCCGATCAAACATCGTATGCGCAACGTGAACTCAGCATTGAACCTGGCACGGTGGGCTCTGTGATGAATGCTCCGGCAGTTCACATTGCGCCGGAACTTCGCGTCAGCGAATTTGTGGATCGGATTCTTCCCCAAAATCGCCTGACAACCTTTGCGGTCGCCCAGGAAGGCCGCTTGCACGGCATTTTATCGCTCGCCAAACTGCGCGATCTCCCACGCGATCACTGGGAACAAACCATCATTCGCGATGTGATGCTGCCCATTAACGACGAGTTATTCATCACAATTCGCGCTTCTATTGAACACGCGAAACGGAAGCTGCAAGCCAATGAGGTTGGATTCCTTGCCGTAATTGATCAGGACGGCTTTCTGGTTGGCTATTTGAGCGGCAGCGACCTGGAACACGGCGTTTGAATTTTCGCCAGGCACGCGGTTGACGGATCAAATTCGGTTGGCTAATATGCCCGCGCTTTCGATGAAAGCATGTTCTTGGACATTAGGTATTCCAATTGTGGGGCTATAGCTCAGCTTGGAAGAGTGCTTGACTGGCAGTCAAGAGGTCAGGGGTTCGAGCCCCCTTAGCTCCACTTCCTCTTCCCAATCACTCCAATCAACAATCCAGTTCTGATTCTGAATCTAGCCGTAGTCTGCCAGATTTGTTTTGCCCGCACGTTGAAGAGCCCAACAAGAGCTACTGGCAAAAATTCGATTGCTAATGCAGAATGCCGATTTGAGTTCGTCTCCCAATCTTCAACGATGCTGACTGCAACCACAGGAAATTAACATGAGCAATTCAACGGGTCCCAACGTTGGCCAGATTGCGCCGGAAATTGATTTGCCGGACGGCACGAACAACATCTGGAAACTGAATGATGCGCGTGGAAAAGTCGTGGTGTTGTTGTTTTACCCCGGTGATGAAACTCCGGTTTGCACAAAGCAACTTTGCAGCGTGCGCGATAACTGGGAACGTTACCTGGAAACCGGCGCCGAAGTCGTCGGCATCAACACCGATTCGGTGGAAAAGCATCGTTTATTTGCCGCCAATCACCAATTGCCATTGAGATTGCTGTCAGACGCCGCTGGCAAAGTGGTCCGGGCGTACGACATGAAAGGTTTGCTCGGCACAAAACGCGGCGTGGTGGTCATTGATAAAAATGGCGTGATCCGTTTTCGCAAAGTGGTGGTTCCGATTTTCCGCCCCGGCGACGACGAAGTTTTGGCCGCAATTCAGGAAGTGCTGAACACCGGAAACTGATGTTTATACGGCACTCTTTATAATTTTATGCCCTCTGACCTGATTACCTCGACACAGGAAAATTTTCTGGAAATGTCCCAATCGGCGGACCGATTGCAGCGTCTGGTTACCGAACTGAGTGTTGAATTCATTTCAATTCTTGACCTGGATGCGCTGGTTGATCGCGTGGCGCAACGATTGCGCCAGGTCATTGACTATAAATTCTTCAACCTCTTTTTAGTGGATGAACTTCGCGGCGGCCTGGTTTGGAAAAAAGCCGTCGGTTACAGACCGGATGAAGTTGCCGCACACGAAGTCATTCCGTTTGATCACAGCATCGCATCCGCAGCCTGGCGCGAAGGCCAGACGATCAACGTCGGCGACGTCAGCCGAGATTCGCGATATTTGCCCATTGCGACTGAAGACGGCAACCCGCCGCTTTCCGAAATCGCGGTGCCGTTGATTCTGGCGCGCGAAAACAAAATCGTCGGCGTTCTGACGATTGAAAGCACTGAATCCAATTACTTCACCCGCGACCACGAACGGTTGCTGGGCGTGCTGGGCAATCAACTGGCTGTTGCTTTGGAACACGCCCGTGTTTATGACGAACTGCGTCAGCGCGCCAAGGAAATGCGCACGCTGGTTGAAATCGGCCATGAAATTACCGCGATTCTGGACCTTGATCGCCTGTTGGATCACATTGCGCCGATGCTAGACCGGATCATCAATTACGAGTTTTTGCTGGTCGGGCTGATTGATGAGCTGCACGAAGAACTGGTTTGGCATGTTGAAGAAGGTTACGGCGTGGAAAAGCACGAACGCGCCAGCCGGACGCCGCTGACTCATGGTGTCGTTGGACGAGCAGTGCGTGAACGTCACACGCAAATTGTCGGCGACGTCATGCGCGACCCTGATTATTTCGTCACAGATAGTTGGCGCGAACAGGGCCAGCGAGCAGAAATTGCCGTTCCCCTGATTTACGAAGACAAGGTAATTGGCGTGCTGGCGCTGGAAAGCAATCGCCAAAATGCGTTCAACGAATATCACGGACGGTTGCTGGAAAATATCGCAAACCCGCTTAGTATCGCCATCGTCAATGCGCGGTTACACAGACAACACGTCGAACGTGAAAACAGGTTGGAACACGAAATGTTGATGGCGCGTGACGTGCAGCGCGCAATGTTGCCTGACCAGCCACCGCTAAAAGGCTTTGAACTGGCCGCGCGGCTGGAACCGGCTTTGAACCTGAGCGGCGATTTTTACGATTACATGATGCTGTCGCCGAACCGGTTGGGCTTGATGATCGGCGACGTTGCCGGCAAAGGCGTTCGTGCGGCGATGGGCATGGCGGCTTCGCGAAGCATTTTGCGCAGCGTCGCCCGGCGCGGCGGAAGCCCGGCGAAAGTTTTGCGCGACGCCAATTTGCGATTGCATCGCGATTTGGGCAAACAGTTGCTTCTGACTTTGGTTTATGGAGTGCTGGACGCCGACACCAAAACGTTGCATTACTGTAATGCCGGTCATAATTCACCGTTTTTGATTAAGGCTTCGGGAAAATGGCGCGCGCTGAAAACCGGCGGATTGTTGCTGGGCGTTTTCGACAAACAACAATACAAAACGGAAACGCTCCATCTGGAAAAAGGCGACCTGGTTTTCTTTTATACGGACGGCCTGGTTGAAGCCCACACGCCACAACCGGAACGCGAGGATTTTGGCGAA
>CAYLJQ010000298.1:0-8249 GCA_964383955.1 uncultured Heliomicrobium sp.
AACGCTTCACCTCTTCCACCACCGACCTGATCATAGACATCTCCGGATTCTTTGCCCCGTGATGGGAACTCTTCCCAACTTGAGCCGATTAACCTAAAAACGCCCGCTAAAGATTTTCTTCAGCGGGCGTTTCCATTTCATCGCGATAGAGTTGTAATCTGTGAAAAATTGACGAATTTCCCCGGAGCAAGCTATAACTTTGATTCCCATTCCCACTTGCTTCATGGCTTCCTGACTCAATGCAGATTCGCAATACGTTGAAAATACTCTGCCTGATCTTTTCCCTGCTTGCGTTCTGCTGCGGGCTGACTACCTTACCCGCATTTGCGCAATATCAATTCACGTCGTGGACAACGGATTCAGGGCTTCCGCAAAATTCTATCAACGCAATCTTGCAAACTCGCGACGGCTACCTGTGGCTGGCAACATTTGACGGATTGGTGCGATACAACGGAGCGCAATTCACAGTCTTTAATCACACCACCGCAAACCAATTGCCCAATCAACGATTTGATGACCTTCTGGAAGATGCAGACGGCAATCTTTGGATTCATAGTGACAATGACACATTGACGCGTTATCGAGAGGGGCAATTTACGATCTTCACAACCGAACAAGGGCTGCCCGACAGTGATGTGCTGTCGCTTGGCAAAACTGCGGATGGCAATTTGCTCGCGCGTACACAAAATGGCTTGGCGTGTTTCCGAAACGGGCGATTCGAAATCATTCCGCCAGACCCAATGGCCCCGCAAGACACGCCTGGTAAACACAAACGGGCGGAGCATTCAGAACAAGCCAGCGCAGTTTGGTATCGCAGAGAAAAGGAATTGCGGCGCGTTAGCCAGGGCAGGGTGACAACATTTCAAGTGTCGCCCAGCGAGATCAAACAGCTTTACGAAGATCGGCAAGGCTGGCTATGGATCGGGACCTCACGGCGGCCAGGGCTGGCCATGTTCAACGGCGACGGGATGCGCGTTTACACCAGCAAGGATGGGTTGCCGCCTGCTCCTGTGATTTCGTTTTGTGAAGACCGCGAAGGCACGCTCTGGATTGGCACCAACGGCGGAGGACTGTTGCGATTCCAGAATGGCCGATTCACCGCATTTACCACGGCAAATGGGCTTTCCAGCAATTACATTCGCGCCATTTACGAAGACCGCGAAGGCATTCTCTGGCTTGGAACTTTTGACAATGGCCTGATGCGGATGACGCCCCAACTGATCAAAACGTATTCCGAAAAGGATGGTCTGGTGCATAAAACGTTTTACCCCATTCTTCAGGATCGCGCGGGCGACATTTGGATTGGGAATGATGGCGTCAATCGGTTCAGCAATGGAGCGTTCAAGCATTATCCGCTTAAACCGCCCCCGCCATATCCGCCCGAACTTTATTCTACAATCCGCTCCATGTTGGTAGACAACACGGGCCGCTTATTGCTGGCGGGTGTTGGGCACGGGCTGGCAGTCATCCAAGGCGAGAAAATTTCTTACGAAGAAAAAGGGATGGCTCAAGCGCCGCTGGCGATTTTTCAGGACCGGCAAGGCGCATTCTGGTTCGGCTTCAATGGGCGATTGCTTCGCGAGAAAGACGGAATACGACAATGGTTTGACAGCAAAGACGGTTTGAAAGGCATTGTGCAGCCGATTTATGAAGACCGCCAGGGGCGTTTGTGGATTGGCACATACGGCGGACTGGCGAACTTTGTTGACGGACGATTTCGGTTTTTCACCGAACAGGATGGTTTATCGAGCAATCGTATCCGGGCAATTTACGAAGACAGCGATGGTGTCTTGTGGATCGGGACCTATGATGGAGGACTGAACCGATTCAAGGATGGCCGATTTCTGCGTTTTACAACCGCGGAAGGTATGTACAGCAATGGAATCTTCTCCATTCTGGAAGACCGTCGCGGCAATTTCTGGATGGGCAGCAATCAGGGCATCCATCGCGTCCCCAAACAACAGCTTAACGACTTTGCCGATGGTAAAGTCATACGAATTGACGCGATTGGATATGGCAAGGCAGATGGCATGCTAAGCGCGGAATGCAACGGTGGACGGCATCCTTCGGCGCTGAAGGCGCGCGATGGACGGATGTGGTTTCCAACGCTCAATGGCGTCGCCGTAATTGATCCAGAGGCAGTGACCTTCAACGCCACACCGCCGCCGGTCGTTATTGAAAGCGTCACCCTTGACCGCGACACGCTGGATTTCCACCAGCCCATTGTCATCCAGCCTGGCCAAACACAACTGGAGATTTCTTATGCAGGGTTGAGCTTTATTAAACCGGAGCACGTCCGTTTCAAGTATCGGATGGAAGGTCTGGACAAGGATTGGATTGAAGTCGGCACGCGGCGCGCGGCATATTTTTCGCACCTTCCTGCGGGCAATTACGCCTTTCAGGTGATTGCCGCCAATAGCGATGGGGTCTGGAATCAGGAAGGCGCGCGACTCAACGTCATTGTTATCCCGCCTCTCTGGCAACGATGGTGGTTTGTCGCGTTGCTTTTTCTCTCGCTGATGGGGTTCGTCATGTTGCTTTTCCGTGCGCGGCTCGAAAAATTGAAGCGCGAGCAGGCGTTGCAGAATGCCTTTTCCCAACAACTGCTGACCTCGCAAGAACAGGAGCGCAAACGCATTGCCGTCGGGCTGCACGATTCGCTCGGACAGCAATTATTGATCATCAAAAACTGGGCAATGATCGTGCTGAAACTGACGGGCGCGGATCATCCGTCGCGCGAAGGGGTGAACGAAATTTCAACGACTGCTTCACAAGCCATCGAAGAAGTTCGCGAAATCATCTACGATTTACGTCCCTACCAATTGGACAAGGCCGGGCTGGCCAGTACGATCCAATTTATGGTTGAAAAAGCCGCCGCGGCGTCTGACATCAAATTCGACATCGACATTGGCGAGATAGATAATTTGCTGCCTTATGATTCGGAAATCCTGCTCTATCGCGTGGTGCAGGAATGCGTAAACAACATCCTCAAACACTCGCAGGCGACCGCCGTGCGAGTTGTGATTAATCGGGACGAACGCTTGCTCAATTTGATGATTGAAGACAATGGACGTGGGTTTTCTAGCGAGATCGCTGCCTGCGGCGATTTCCGGCGCGGTGGTTTGGGGTTGAGCGGCATGAGCGAGCGTGTCCGCATTCTCGGCGGTAAGCTGACCATCCAATCCGCGCCCGGCAATGGCACAAAAATCTCGATTACGCTTGATGCGGGGGAGCGCCATGGCCGCTGAACTTCGTATCGTTATTGCCGATGACCACCCGGTTTTCCGGCGCGGCTTGCGAATGATTATCGAAGCAGAAACCTCATTCAAAGTCGTCGCCGACGTGGAAGATGGAAATGCCGCACTAAAGCAAATTCATGAACAGAAGCCCGACGTGGCTGTGCTGGATGTGGATATGCCCAACGGCGGCGGGTTTGAGGTTGTTCGCGACCTGCAAAATCTTAACCTGCACACGCAAATCATCTTTCTCACCATGTACAAAGACGAAGCGCTGTTTAACAAAGCGATGGATCTGGGTGTAAAGGGATATGTGCTCAAAGACAGCGCGATTGACGACATTATCGCCAGCATTAAGACCGTTGCTTCCGGACAGAATTACATCAGCCAGCCGCTTGCCACCTATTTGATCAACCGCAGCCGGCGTCAGGCGTCCTTTGACCAGCAAACACCTTCCATCAACAACCTGACTCCGACCGAGCGTCGCATTTTGCGACTCATCGCCGACCAGAAAACCAGCCGAGACATCGCCGCTGAATTGTTCATCAGTATCCGCACCGTCGAACGTCACCGTTTGAATATCTGCGACAAACTCGACCTTCATGGCAGCAATGCCCTGATGCGGTTCGCTCTGGAAAACAAACAGCAACTCCTTTGACCTTGTCCTTCACTGGCTATCCTTTTCTCATGCGTAGCCATACGCAGAGAAAAATGCGTAGAGCTACGTAGAAAAAATGCGTAGCCCTGTGAATACCTGCCACTTCATGCTTTCCCTATTATTCTGCCGCAGCGAGCTTGCATAGACAGGACAGGCACCAATGAAAGTATTAATCGTTGAAGACAACCCGGCGATGCGCAGAATGATTCACCGGATGGTGGCGCAGGTCGCGGGCGACATCTGCGAGTGCGGCGATGGCGTGACAGCCTATTCACTTTATCGCGAGGTGCGCCCCGACTGGGTATTGATGGATATCGAAATCGGCGCAGTCAATGGCATAGAAGCTACTCGCCAAATCAAAAAAGATTATCCCGATGCCTCAATCATCATTGTTACCAACTACGATGACACTCAGTTGCGCGAAGTCGCGCTTCAAGCCGGCGCTTGTAATTACGTGCTCAAGGAAAACCTGAATCAACTAGAAGAGTTGTTGGCGGAAACCACACGATGATTCACCAATGCTCCCAACGTTTATCACCATCGCAATAGCAGTGACGCCGCAATCACGCGGCAATATCTCAATATAAACCCAGACGACTGCGGCGTACCCAAACGGAGGCAAACCAATTTTGTTTGTCCGTCCTGTTAACGGGACTCGCGTTCCTGTGCATATGGAAGCACACACGAAAAATGCCTCTCAGGAGTTTTCATGCGACTTGATTTCTTATTCACTCGGTTTCGATTTGTGGCGCTCATTCTGTTGACGCTGTCGGCAGCGCTGGTAATCAAGGTTGTCCGTCCTCTGGCCAGCACTAATATTACCCGAACAGCGGCGAAGGGAGTGGCCGCCGTTATTGCCAATACCCGTTATGTGGCCACAACCGGGAATAATGCCAGCAATACTTGCCTGAGCTCTCTAAGCCCATGTGCCAGCCTTTCTTATGCGGCTGGACAGGCAGTAACGGGCGATACGATTCAAATTGCGGCAGGAATCTACACCGAGGCTGGAACCGACATTTCCGGCAAAAGCCTGACGATCGCTGGAGCGGGAACCGAGGCCACGATTCTGCAAGCCGCAGCCAGCCCTGGAATTGCAACTGATCGCGTCCTTCGCCTTTCTGGTCAGTCTTATACCTTGCAAGACCTGACCATCCGCCACGGCGTGAACCCCAGCGGGGGTGGAATCAATATTGCCAATTCTCAGGTGACGCTGAACAACGTCGCCGTCACCGACAATCGAGCGATGGACGTAGGTGCCACTACAGGGCTCAATGGCGGAGGCATCTCTATCAACGGCGGATCGCTGACACTCAACAGCAGCACCGTCAGCAATAACGCGATTACCACCAGCGATACCCTGACCACTAGAGGCAATGGCGGTGGCATCTTCAATAGCAGCAGCGCGTTGCTTACACTCAACAACAGCACCGTCAGTGGCAACTCAGCCGTGCGCGGCGGCGGAGGTATCTACGCCAACGGTGGAGTAGCTGCCATCAACTACAGCACCATTACAGGCAATACCAGCGACAGCGACAACGATGGCGTGGGTGATGGCGGCGGGGTTTATCGCAATGCCAGCACACTCAGTTTGAAAAGCAGCATTGTGGCCGGGAATAAGAAAGGAACGAGTGGCACCACGAATGCAGTGGCGGATTGTGGCGGGACGATCACGTCGCAGAATTACAATTTGACCGGCGTCAGCACAGGATGTTCCTTGAGCGGCACGGGCGATCAAACCGTGACGCCGGCAAACGTCTTTACCAGTGTGCTTGGCCCGCTGGCGAACAATGGTGGACCAACCAGAACCCATTCCTTACTTGGCGGCAGCCCGGCACTGAATCAGATTCCCAATGGAGTGAATGACTGCGGGATTATACCGTTCAACATGGATCAGCGAGGTGGATCGCGCCCCTTTAACAATACCTGTGACATCGGTGCGTTTGAGGCGCGCACTCTCCGCTTCGTCAGCACTACAGGCAGCGACACGGGCGATTGTAGCCTGACTGCCTGCGCCCGTCTCGCGTATGCGGCCACGCAAGCAGTAAGTGGCGACACGATTCAAATTGCGGCGGGAATCTACACGGAGGCTGGAACCGACATTTCCGGCAAAATTCTGACCGTCATCGGGGCGGGAACCGAGGCCACGATTCTGCAAGCCGCAGCCAGCCCCGGAATTGCCACGGATCGCGTTCTGCGCCTTTCTGGTCAGTCCTATACCTTACAAGACCTGACCATCCGCCACGGTGTGAATCCCAGCGGCGGTGGAATCAATATTGTCAGTTCCCAGGTGACGCTGAACAACGTCGCCGTTACCGACAACCGAGCGATGGATGTCGGTGCCACTACTGGGCTTAACGGCGGAGGAATTTCCATCAACAGCGGCTCACTGACATTGAATAACAGTACTGTCAGCAACAACACTGTCACAACCAGTGATTCACTCATTACCAGGGGAAATGGCGGCGGCATTTTCATTGGGGGCAGCATACCTGTGACACTCAACAACAGCACCGTCAGTGGCAACTCGGCGATACGCGGCGGCGGCGGCATTTACTCTTCCGGCAGTACGGTCAACATCAGCTACAGCACCTTTGCCGGCAACACCAGCGACAGCGACAACGATAGCGTGGGCGATGGTGGCGGCGTCTATCGCAATACTGGCACGTTCAATCTGAAGAGCAGCATCGTGGCTGGGAACAAAAAAGGCACCAGCGGAACCACCAATGCGGTGGCAGATTGTGGCGGAACGATCACGTCCCAAAATTACAACCTGACGGGGAGCGGCACAGGGTGTTCTTTGAGTGGCACAGGCGACCAAACGGTGACGCCATCGAGCGTCTTTACGGTAGTGCTCGGCCCACTTGCGAACAACGGCGGGCCAACCAGAACCCATGCCTTACTCGGCGGCAGCCCGGCGCTTAATGCCATTGCTGTTGGCGTAAATGGCTGCGGAAGTGCGCCTTTTGATCAAGACCAGCGGAACAAATTGCGTCCGATTAACACTACTTGCGACATCGGAGCATACGAAGCGCAGCTTTCGATCACGCGCGATTCTGCTTCTCCGACCAATGCCGGTTCCGTTTCGTGGACCGTCAGGTTTGGCGACCCGGTGTCCAACCTGTCAAGCAGTAATTTTGCATTGGCAATCGCAGGACTTGGCGGAACGCCTGCGATCACTGGCGTGACACCTATCGGCGGAGCGCCATCAACACAGTGGACGGTAACGGCCAGCACAGGTTCTGGCGCGGGCACGCTGGGCTTAAATATGACGAATAGCACGGGCGTTTCTCCATCCGTACCGGAAGTGCCATTTACCGGTCCGCTTTATAGCATTGATACGGTAAAACCTGCGGTCACGATCAATCAGGCTGCCGGGCAAACCGATCCGGCCAATGCCGGTCCGATCAATTACACCGTCGTCTTTAGCAAATCGGTCACGGGGTTTACCACAGGTGATGTGACTTTAAGCGGCACTGCCGGAGCCACCACGGCCACAGTCAGCGAAACTGCTCCGAACAACGGCACGACTTACAACGTCGCCGTCACAGGAATGACGACCAGTGGAAGTGTTATCGCAAGCATTGCGGCAAACGTCGCCAGCGACGCGTTGGGGAACAACAACCTGGCGTCCACCAGCACAGACAATACCGTGCTATTTGTGAATTGCCTGTCGGCGTTAACGGTCAACAGCCTTGACGATACTTCGGACGCCAGTGCAGGCAACGGCATTTGTGCCGACAGCAATGGAAACTGCACGTTGCGCGCGGCAATTGAGGAAGCCAACACGCTCACGGCTTGTTCTGCACTCACAATCAACTTCAGTGCAACAGGGATGATCAGTCTGGCAACCGCGCTTCCCGCTCTAAATCATCCGAACCTAACGATCAGCGGGCCAGGTGCCAGTAGTCTGACCGTGCAGCGTTCGACAGCTGCAGGAACACCCAATTTCCGCATCTTCAGCATCAACAGCGGAAAGACTGTGACCATCACCGGTTTAACGATAACAAATGGCGCACTTAGCAATGGAGAAGGCGGCGGCGGGATTAATAATGAAGGGACGCTGAGCCTGCTTGACTGCACGATTTCTGGTAATGCCGCTGGGGCGAATGGTTTTGGCGGTGGCATCTATTCGACTGGACCGTTGACGGTGACACGTTGCACCGTCAGTAGTAACACTGCCTTTGGCGGTGCAGGTGTATGTGCAGCGAATACGACGCTAATTATGAGCAACAGCACAGTCAACGGGAACACTGGCGGCAATCAAGGCGGTGGATTCTACTTGCAAAATGTGATGGCGACGCTGACCAATTGCAGCATCAGCAGCAACACAGTCAATGGGGGGCAACGTGGCGGAG
>CAYLJQ010000299.1:0-8223 GCA_964383955.1 uncultured Heliomicrobium sp.
GGTTTCCGTCGCGTTCGCTGCACTCTCTTCAGAACATCACACAACCCAGGAACGCATCAAATACGGGTTGAAAGTATTTGGCTATTTTGTTGGCTTGGGTTTTGTCATTGCCTGGGTTCTTTATTTCCTCCCGCTTTAGAATTCAAGTTCAGGACTACAGTTGCGGATTGCGGATTGAAGAGCTAACTCAATCTGCAATCCGTTTTCCTTTATGCAGTCGCAAAAATTCACATTGATGCTTGATTCGATTCGCCGCTTGATGCGCGGCGGAGCGACGGCGCGCGCATTGAATGTGCTAAAGAAAAACCGTCCGGCGGATGTGGCAATGGTCTTGCAGTCGCTGCCCGAACTGGACCGGAAAGCAGTGTTTGCGGTACTGGCGCGCTCAGAAACGGCGTTGGCCGCCGCCAGTTTGTCCGAACTCAGCCAGCAGGAAGCCATTGAATTGCTGACCACGCTGGCACCGGAAGGCATCGCCCAGGTTTTGCAGGAACTGCCCAGCGACGACGCAGCCCAATTCATCGCTGAATTGCCGGAAGAATTGCGCGAAGAACTGCTGGATCTGATGAAGGTTGAAGCTTCGACCGACGTGCAGGAACTGCTGAGTTTCGCTGAAAACACTGCCGGTCGAATCATGACGCCCGACGTGTTCGCGCTGAAAGAAGACCTGACCGTCGGCGAAGCCATCTCTGCCATTCAGCGCGCCAGTTCCAAGATTGAACTGGTTTTTTACCTGTACATCGTTGACGACCGGAATCATCTGGTAGGCGTTTCCAGTCTGCGGCAATTGTTGCTGGTTCCACCGACAACGCCGCTCAAAAAAATCATGACCGGTGACGCAATAAGCGTCACCACGGACACCGATCAGGAAGAGGTTGCGCGCATCGTCGCCCGTTACAATTTGCTTGGGGTTCCGGTCGTTGACCACGAAAACAAACTGGTCGGCGTGGTCACGGTTGACGATGTGCTGGACGTAATTCGCGAAGAAGCGACTGAAGACATTTACGCGCTGGCAGGCGTCAGATCCGAAGAAAGCATTAAAAGCCCGCCGATGCGCTCCGTGCGGCTGCGGCTGCCCTGGCTGGTGGTCAATCTGGCGACAGCGTTTTTGGCGGCATCCGTTATCAATGCCTTCCAGGCAACAATTGAAAAAGTGGTGGTGCTGGCTTCGCTGCAATCCATCGTCGCTGGAATGGGCGGGAACGCGGCAACGCAAACTCTGGCGGTGATTGTGCGCGGGTTGGCACTGGGCGAAGTGACGCTGGAAAACGCGCGCCGGCTGTTGATCAAAGAAGTCCTGGTAGGTGTCACCAACGGACTGGCCAGCGGCGCTATCGCTGCGGGTGTGGTTTGCCTATGGTTCGGATTCAGCGTTCGCATGCTGATTATCGGCGGAGTGATTTCGGCGGCGCTGATTATCAATCTGGTCATCGCAGCCATTGCCGGAACCGTTATTCCACTGGTATTGAAAAAACTCAACGCCGATCCGGCACTGGCTTCAACTGTGTTTGTCACGACCTGCACGGACATAGGCGGCTTTCTTTCGTTCCTCGGCTTGGCCACGCTGCTGTTGAAATTCCTGGAGTAGTCAATCTCAGTCAATCAAAGGGGGTTGTATGGATCTATATTCGATCAAACTTTGGCTCGGCATTGGAGCCGTAGTGCTGTTGGTATTCCTGTGGCTGGTTTGGAAATTCTTCTTCAGCATGCTCAAACACGTCATCATCATTTTGATTCTTGGCGGCATCTTTGCTGGCGTGTATTGGTACCGCAGCCTGCCGCCGCCCAAAAATCCTGCCATCGGCAAACACGCCTATTTGACGGAAACCGGCAAATATCTTGGATTGGTAGAAGGCCAAGGCGAAGACAACAGGCGTGGCGAAGTCTGGATCGTCCGAATTCCCGGAGATCATCAGAAAATGTATGGCAAGACTCGCGTGACGCTGAAAGACAAACGCGACATTGCCTCAGAACCGACACCAGCGCCAACCGCGACACCGACTCCAGCGTCCGCAACCAAAACCAAACCGCCGGGCAGCAAAAAGTAAGCTCGACCTTCGACGCGCAGTTGAGAAGTTGGTTAAGCCAGTTTAGACTGCCTGCCTTACATCGCCGTTAATACCGGATTTCCAAAACTGGCTGCAAAGATTTATGCCGCTGCACGACACGGAAGCCTTTGTGCTTCGCACTTTCTCACTCAAGGAAGCTGATAAAATCTGCGTTTTCTTCACCCGCGATGCCGGGAAGCTTCGCGGAATCGCGCATGGAGCCAGAAAGCTTCGCAGCCGATTTGGAGCCAGCCTGGAACCTTTCACCGAAGTCACGCTGACGTACTTTGAAAAAGAAAATAAGGAACTGGTTTCGATTTCCGGCTGCGAAATCATCCGTTCGCAATTTGTCGAAGGCATCAGCAGCGAACGAATGGGCGTGATGCAATATTGGGCAGAACTGGTGGATTCGTTTCTGCTGGATCACGAACCGAACGACACGGCGTATCGTTTGATCGCCGTTACGTTGGAAGCAATGCGGCAAGCGGAAACCGACAACCTGATGCCGCTGGCCCGGTATTACGAAATCTGCCGATATTTTGAAATCTGGATGCTGAAGCTGGCAGGTTTTTTCCCTGACTGGCGAAATTGCGGACTGTGCGAAAAAGACCTGAGCGGCGAACAGTCTGTGTATCTGACCAGCGAAGGAATGCCGCAATGTCTGGCTTGCAGCGGACAGCGCGGCGAAGAATTGCGACCGTCCGTCTGGCACACCATTCAAGAGATTTTGACGCAATCCCCTAAAAAGTTTTTGTCGCTGACCCGCGAGCCTGGAATGCTCAAACAGGTTGGCAACATCGCCACGCGATTGATCGCGCGTGCGCTGGAACGCGAGCCGCGATCGTATGAAGTTCTAAGCCGGTTGCGACCGGCAGTGTAGCGCAGGTTTTCCAACCTGCGCGGTTTTCCGCAAATCAGGAATTCCTGGTGGTGCAGGCTTCCAAACCTGCGCCAGTGCTCCGCGGAGCATGAATCATTGAAACATAAGCAGGCTAGAAAACCTGCTCTACATTCTTCAGGAGACAACAAAACAGCAATGAGTACGAAATACGTTTATCTGTTCGCCGACGGCCAAACTGAAGGCACAGGCAAAATGAAGGATTTGCTCGGCGGCAAAGGCTCAGGCCTGGCCGAAATGACAAACGCCGGTATGCCCGTTCCGCCGGGCTTTACGATTACCACAGAAGCCTGCAACGCCTATTACACTTCCGGCGAACAGTTCCCGGAAGGCATGTGGGATCAGGCTCTGGAAGCATTGGCCAAAGTCGAAGCCGCAACCGGCAAAAAGTTCGGCGGCAGCGACAATCCGCTGCTGGTTTCCGTACGCTCCGGCGCGAAATTTTCGATGCCTGGAATGATGGACACGGTTTTGAACCTGGGCTTGAACGACGAAACCCGCGTTGCGCTGGCTCGCATGACCAACAACGAACGCTTTTCGTTGGACGCCTATCGCCGCTTCATTCAACTGTTCGGCAAGATCGTGCTGGGCATTGATTCCGAAAAGTTCGAACACGTTTTTGACGCGTACAAGAAAGAGCTTGGCGTGAAAGGCGATACCGAAGTCGGCGAAGAAACGCTGGCCAAAGTCGTTGCTGATTTCAAAGCCATCGTCAAAAAAGAAACCGGCAACCCCTTCCCGACCGATCCGCTGGATCAAGTCAAACATGCCATCAAGGCAGTTTTCGCTTCGTGGAATGGCCGCCGCGCTAAAGACTATCGCCGCATCAACAAGATTGATGACAATCTGGGAACCGCCGTCAACGTGCAAACGATGGTCTTCGGCAACATGGGCGAAGATTCCGGTACTGGCGTCGCCTTCACCCGCGACGTTTCGACCGGCGAAAAAGTTCTGTACGGCGAATACCTGCAAAACGCGCAAGGCGAAGACGTGGTCGCTGGAACCCGCACGCCGAAGAAAATCGCGCAGCTCCACGAAGAAATGCCGGAGATGTACAACCAGTTCGTCGAATTGGCCAACCGTCTGGAGCGCCACTACAAAGACGTGCAGGACATGGAATTCACCATCGAACGCGGCAAGCTGTACATGCTGCAAACCCGCAACGCCAAACGTACTGGCGCTGCCGCCGTTCGCGTTGCCGTCGAAATGGTTGAAGAAGGCGTGATTGATAAGGCCACAGCCATTCAGCGCGTCGAACCTGCGCAGCTTGATCAATTGCTGCACCCGATGATTGATCCGAAAGCCAGCCTCAATGTGATTGCAACGGGCCTGCCCGCGTCACCGGGCGCGGCTTCAGGCACGGCGGTTTTCGATCCGGATGAAGCCGAAGAACTGGCCAAAGAAGGCAAGAAAGTCATCCTGGTCCGCACCGAAACTTCGCCGGAAGATTTCCACGGCATGGTTGCGGCGCAGGCAATTCTGACTTCGCGCGGCGGTATGACTTCGCACGCGGCAGTCGTGGCGCGCGGAATGGGCAAATGCTGCGTTGCTGGCTGCGATCAGGTCGTTGTTGATTATGCCAACCAGCAATTCGTTGCTGGCGACATTGTCGTCAAAAAAGGTGAGCCGTTGACGCTGGACGGTTCGACGGGCCGCGTCATCCTCGGCGAAGTTCCGTTGATCAAACCGGAAATCAGCGGCCATTTCAAAACCCTGATGGAGTGGGTCAACGAATATCGCAAGCTGGGCGTTCGCGCCAACGCGGACACGCCGCACGATTCCGAAGTCGCTCGTGGATTCGGCGCTGAAGGCATCGGCCTATGCCGCACAGAGCACATGTTCTTCGAAGGCGACCGCATTGACAGCGTCCGCCAGATGATTTTGTCTTCATCGGATTTCAAAAATCTCGAAGCGCAATTGGCCACGGCTCGCGCCGAAGCGGAAAAGTCCGGTTCCAAGGATGCCGCCAAACGCGTCAAGGACCTGCAAAAGAAAATCGCCAAGCCGGAACAGCTTTACAAGGGCGCATTGGCTGCGCTGCTCGACCTGCAACGCGGCGATTTCGTCGGCATCTTCCAGGCGATGGACGGCTTCCCTGTCACCATCCGCACGCTGGATCCGCCGCTGCACGAATTCGTTCCGCACGACGACAAAACGCTGAAAGAACTGGCCGCCAAGATCAAAATGCCGTTCAAAGAAGCGAAAGCCAAAGTTGAATCCTTGCACGAATTCAACCCCATGCTTGGTCATCGTGGCTGCCGCTTGGGCATCATCTATCCTGAAATCACCGAAATGCAGGCGCGCGCCATCTTCGAAGCCGCCGTCATCGTCCAAAAAGAAGGCAAAACGGTGAAGCCGGAAATCATGATTCCGCTGGTTGGCAATGTGGCTGAATTGAAGCTGCAAGCCGATGTCGTCCGTCGCGTCGCGGGTGAAGTCTTCGAAAAAGAAGGCGTCACGGTGGATTACCTGGTCGGCACGATGATCGAAGTCCCGCGCGCCGCGCTGACTGCCAATCGCATTGCCGAAGTCGCTGAGTTTTTCAGCTTCGGCACCAACGATCTGACGCAAATGACGATGGGTCTGAGCCGCGACGATTCCGGCAAATTCCTCCCGGCGTATGTCGAGAAGAAGATTTACGGCGACGATCCCTTCCAGGTCCTCGATCAGGAAGGCGTCGGCCAACTGGTTGAAATGGGAATCAAGAAAGGCCGTTCCAGCAAAGCTGACCTGAAAGTCGGCATCTGCGGCGAACACGGCGGCGATCCCGAATCCGTGATCTTCTGCCACAAGGTCGGGATGAACTACGTCAGTTGTTCACCCTACCGAGTGCCGATCGCTCTGTTGGCCGCTGCTCACGCAGCCTTGGCTGACAAGCAAGGCGCGTTGGCTGTGGGCACAACCGCCTAGTCAAATCACAACCGGCGAAAGTAGAATGCGGCTTGAAGAGTTCTGAAACTCTTCAAGCCGTTTTTATCTGTGAATGCTTTTACGAAAGGAGTCCGAAGTGATGGAACCAATAACACTGGAAAAAGTTCTTTTCGAAGCACAGAAACTTTCAACCAACGATCAGTTCCTTTTGAAATCCTGGCTTGAGACCAAACTCCGTCAACAAGAAAGTTTCAAAAGCATTGAGGACATTGCTCTAGAACAAGGTAAACGCCCCGTCAGTTATCTAGAACTCCTTGGCCCTGAACCGGAAGAAGGCGATAAAGATGACGTGGATGAATTTCTGAATGAATTACGGGAATGGCGTAAAGGCGAAACCTTGCGGGAGCTTGACTGATGAAAACACTGGTTGTTGACACGAACGTGGTTTCTTACCTTTTCAAGCAAGACACACGAGCCACACTTTACGAACCTCATTTGCTGAATACGCTTCCGGCCATTTCTTTTATGACGCTGGCGGAATTGGAGCGATGGGCGCTGAGAAGTAACTGGGGCCAGCTAAAGCGCCAACAACTGACTCAGTTCCTAAATCCGTATGTTGTGCTTGTGCCGGACAATGCGCTCTGCCGTGTGTGGGCAGAAGTTATTGAGCAAGTACGACGCTCCGGCAATAAAATTGACAGTTCGGACGCCTGGATCGCCGCAACGGCACTGCATTACCGGGTCCCTTTGGTCACGCATAATCGAAAGGATTATGCCTTTGTCAACGGACTTAACTTGATTTCCGAAGCCCCGCAGTAAGATCAGTCATCACTGCAATCTATGAGTCGAAAAATCTTTATCAGCTATTGCCACCGTCAAGGCGATTGGGTCTGGCAGCGATTGGTTCCGTGTTTAAAAGCGGGCGGCGCAGACGTGCGAATTGATGTCGAACGATTCAAAGCCGGTGTCGAAGTCATCGGCCAGATGAATGCCGTTCAGGATGAATGCGACGCCAGCGTATTGGTTCTATCGCCCGAATACCTTCAGCGCCCGGATTGCCTTCACGAAATGCAGCGAGCCATCGCGCGTGATCCGAACTTCACCAACGGTTCGACCATTCCGCTTTTCCGCGAAGCCTGCGATTTGCCCGAAGCGTTCAAAATTCCCAAACCGCTCTGGATTGACCTGACCAACGACAAAGACTCCGCCAAATGGGACATGCTGTTTAAGGCTTGCGGAGCCGATTTAGGCGCGGACGTTCCGCATTGGCTGGAAGCGCGTGACGAAATTCTTCGATATCTGGAGCGTAATCAATCGGTGAATCTGGTTGTCACTGGCTATCCAAAATGGAAAGAGTTGATCGCCCACATTCAAGCCGACTGGCTGAAGCAGCTTGGCGTGGTGGATTTGGACAAAGGCAGCACGGCTTCGCGGCGAGGATTGGTCACGGAACTGCTGGGAGTTTGCGGCATTAAGCGCCCTGTTCCACCGGAGCCGGAAGATTTGATTGAACTTGATGGCGCAATTTCAGCACGCGGCATGTCGCACATTGCCATGCTGCATCTGGACAATTCCATCAGCCGTCGGTACGGAACCGATCTGTTTTCGGCCTTACGGTTTTTGATTATGGAGTCGCGCAAGCTGGCGTTGCTGGCTCAATCGCGGCAGCATTTTTCTCAACTGGTTCCGCAAGATCATCCGCTGTCGACAATTGACCTGAAAACCGTTGAACTAACCGGACGCAGAAGATGACTCCCATCACGCTCGACCAGATTGGCTTAAGGTGGCAGGATCACAAATCCGCCTTGTGGTGGATTGGACTGACTTATCGTCAGCCCAGCAGAATGTACGAAGTCTTTGAAGAATTATCACCCAGAGAAGGGATTCGATCTGGGGTGATACTATGGTTCCACGTATTACCTTATATTGTTTGCTTCAGCATAGTGGGACGGTTGGCCGTATACGCATTTTCCGACATTGCGACTCCCATACTTTCACAGGCAATTTGGCTTGCCCTCAGCATGATTATGGGATTGGCTATTCTCATCAGCTTATATGTTCTCACTTGGAAGCTTGAAAAAGAGGCTCTAGGCTTCGTGTTTGTTTATGGATTTCCCTTTGGCATTATGATGGCCATCATCGGTGGAATATTCCTGGAAATATCGGCGCATCCATCCGTCAGGTCAGCCATCCTTTTACTCGGATGCATAGGTATAGGAGTTATGATTAGCATCGGCGTTGGGGCTATCGATTTTCCTCCTAGCAGAAAAATTCGATGGCAGATGGGCGGCTTTTTCTTTTTTTATACCTTGCTAATTTCTGCTGTAGCTCAGGCCACAATTATCGCCAAAATTTCCTTTTGGCTGATCTTAGTGGCTGTTTCGGGCATTTTCGTTTTACGGCTTT
>CAYLJQ010000300.1:0-8207 GCA_964383955.1 uncultured Heliomicrobium sp.
GTACGACTTCGACTCGGCGTATGAATGCGTGCTAGTGGATTACGTCAAAGACGGCAAGACGCAGAAACTGCTGGTTCACCCAAACAAAGGCGGCTACACCTGGGTGCTGGATCGCGCGACAGGAAAATTCGTCAGCGCCTATCCGCACGTTGATGTGCTGACCTGGCTGAAAGGTGTGGATAAAAACGGCAGGCCGATTGATATGCAACCTGTTCCATCGGACAAGGAAACTTTCGTCTGTCCCAGCGCAGGCGGCGGTCGCAACTGGGATCATTCCTCATACAGCCCGCGCACCCAGTGGTGGTACAACGTAGGCTGGGAAATGTGCAATTCGATCAAACCTGAAAAAATGGAAATCGTCGAAGGCAAACCGCTGTTCGGCGGCGGCATGGAATTCAAACCGCCCAAAGACAAACCGGCTTACGGCCACATCAACGCATTTGACCCGCTGACCGGCGAGCGCAAGTGGCGCTACCTGACAGACGGCTTGAACGTAGCCTCTTTGCTGACAACGGGCGGCGATTTGCTGTTCAGCGGCGATGTTTATGGCAGTGCTTTTGCGCTGAACGCCAAGACAGGCAAGAAGCTGTGGTCCTTCAACGTCGGAGCCAGCGTCACCGGTTCGCCGATAACCTATTCAGTCAATGGCCGGCAATACGTCGCCATTCCCGCCGGAATGGGTTCGTTGGTCGGCGGCTTGACCGCGCAGATGTGGCCGGATAAAGCCAGCAAGATTCCCGAAGGCGCTTCGACTTTGGTCGTCTTCGCCTTGCCCGAAACCAAAGCAACCGCCAAAGGAGCTACGCGAAGTGCAAAGTAGAATTCAAATTGAGAACACCGATTCACCGCAGAGGCGCAAAGAAACGCCGAGGAAGCGCGGAGGAAAATCTCTGCGAAACCTCCGCGAAACTCTGCGCCTCTGCGGTAAACAGGCGCGGCAAAAGCGGTTGGTTGCATTCACTCTGGCCTGCCTTTTTCTCTTTGTTTCTTTCAGCTCAGCCCAGCAGCCGGACCAAAGTGCAAACATCGAAGCGGGCCGCCGCATTTTCACCGGTTCGTGCAGTATGGGGTATTGCCACGGTCTAGGCGCAGTCGGCGGCGGTGGGCCGAAACTCGCTGGTCGAAAATTCAGCGTCCGCTATCTGACACAAGTCATCAGTGAAGGCGTGCCGGAAACAACGATGCCCGGTTTCAAAAGCAGTTTGAGCAAAGAACAGCTTGGCAATTTGATTATTTATGTGCAGTCGCTGGCGACATCTATGGCGACGGAATCGAATGCAGCGCCAACCGTTCAAGAGCACTTGCCAACTTCTGGCAGCACCGCCGCAATCCCGACCGAAACCGCAGTTCCGGCCAAAGCAATTGTGCTCACGGCTGAAGACAGAGAGTTGATGGGTGACGCCGCCGCTGGGCGAAATTTATTCTTCGATGCTGCGCAAACCAACAGTTGCCGGGCTTGCCACAGCATCGCCGGACGCGGCAGCAAAATCGGCCCGGACTTGGCTGAAATCGCCACCAAGCCCGCCAAAGATATTTTGCAAAGCATCTCTGAACCGAACGCTCGCGTGGAGGAAAAATACGCCACGCTGACGCTGACACTAAAAGACGGCAGCAAAGTCACTGGCATCAAACGCGACGAGGACACTACAACGGTTCGGCTTTACGACACTTCCTCGCTGCCTCCGATTTCACGTTCATTTCTGAAAGCCGAAATCGCCAGAACAGAAAGGCTAAAAACGTCGGCGATGCCTTCTGATTACGCAACTAAACTTTCGCGCAAACAATTGCTCGACCTGGTCGGCTTTCTAAAATCCGGCGGCGAAACCAAATAAAGTGAGAGGTACGCCGCGCGCGTAAGCAAGCGGCTCCTTTCAAAAGTCAACCGCTTGCTTACGCGCGCGGTACGGTTACAACAATGAACAACATTACTCGCAGAGAATTCGTCCAAACCGCAAGTTCGTTTGCCGTCGGCAGCACCTTGCTGGACTGGCAAAAGCGCGCGCGTCCGAACCAAATCAAATCGCTGGTTAAAGACTTACTGCTGTACGTCGGCACATACACCAACAAAAATAACAGCGAAGGCATTTACCTGTATCGAATGAATCTGGCTTCGGGAAAGCTGGAAAAGCTGAGCAGCACGCCCGGTATTTCCAATCCGGCGTTTTTGGCAATTGACCCGACCAAACGCTTTTTGTATGCCGCGAATGAAAGCAATGAGTTTCTGGGCAAGAAAGGCGGCGGCTTTACCGCTTTCGCGATTGATCAAAAAACGGGCGCGCTGAAAAAGCTCAACGAAGTGACGACGCCCGGCGTGCCTTGTCACCTGTCAGTTCACCCATCCGGGAAAGCAGTTCTGGGTGCCAATTACGGTGGAGGTAACATCGTTATTTATCCGGTGAAAAAAGACGGCAGGCTCGGCGAAGTTTCCGATGTTCAGCAGCACACCGGCAAAGGCGCTGACCCGAAACGCCAGGAAGGGCCGCACGCACATTCGGTGATGCTGGACGCGGCAGGCAAGTATGCCTTTGCGCCTGATCTCGGTTTGGACAAAGTGATGATTTACAAAGTTGACGACGACAAAGCCAAACTGAAATCACACGGCTTTGCTGCGACAAAACCCGCAGCCGGACCGCGCCATTTCGATTTCCATCCGACATACAATTATGCCTACGTCATCAGCGAACTGAATTCAACGGTGACGGCGTTCAGTTACGACAAATCCAAAGGCGCGCTGACTGAACTGCAAACACTTTCCGCCTTGCCAGCCGATTTCACACAAACCAGTTACTGCGCCGACATTCATGTGCATCCATCGGGAAAATTCCTGTACGGATCGAATCGAGGCCACAACAGCATCGTCATCTATTCGATTGATGAAAGCACTGGCAAGCTGACGCTGGTTGGCCATGAATCTACGCGCGGAAATTGGCCAAGAAATTTCGGGATTGATCCGACCGGGCAATTTTTGCTGGTCGGCAATCAGAACAGCAACACGATTGCGATGTTCAAAATTGACGAACAAACCGGCAAGCTGGCACAGCACGGCGATTTGTTGGAAATCCCCGCGCCGGTTTGTTTGAAATTCATCCCAGCTTTTTCATAGGCATGCGATTAACGCAAAGTCGCAAAGTCGCAAAGTCGCAAAGATGCAAAGCTGGAAAATTTAATGACGAGTATTTGAAGTTTCCCAACCAACTGCCCGTCAAAAAAATTTTTGCGCCTTTGAACCTTTGCGTTGAATTGATTTTGCTCTCGTAAATTATGGAAACTAACTCCACTCTTCACACAACCCGCGTCGCAGAAATTCAAACCGCTTTGCAGCAAGCCGGACTGGACGGCTGGCTGTTCTGCGATTTTCGCCACAGCGATCCGCTGGCTTGGCGCATCTTGAAACTTGACTTGAATGCGCACGCCACGCGGCGTTGGTTTTACTTCGTTCCAGCAACCGGCGAACCCTCGAAAATCGTGCATGCCATCGAAACCGACAAACTCGATGAGCTACCCGGCAATAAGACGATCTATCTGCGTTGGCAGGAATTGCAGGCCGCGCTGCAAAAAGCCGTCAACGGTTATGGCCGCGTAGCCATGCAGTATTCGCCCAACAATGCGATTCCGTATATGGCTCGCGTAGACGCCGGAACCGTTGAACTGATTCGCAGTTTTGGCCCCGAAGTCGTCACTAGCGCCGATTTGGTTCAAGTCTTTGAAGCTGTCTGGACGCCCGCGCAACACGCCACCCACGTCGAAGCTGCCGAAAAGGTCTACAAGATCATCCACGAAGCGTACGCTGAAATTGGCCGCTGCGCCCGCGCAGACGAAGCGATGACCGAATACTCGATCCAGCAATTTATGTGGCGGCGCTTTGACGAAGAAGGCATGCACGCCGACTATCCGCCGATTGTTTCGGTCAACGCCAACAGCGCGCGCCCGCATTATTGCCCGTCGGCGGAAGTGCATTCGCCAATCAACGTTGGCGATTTCGTTCTCCTGGATGTGTGGGCAAAGCTCAAAACGCCGGGTTCGGTGTACGCCGATTTGAGCTGGACGGGATTTGTCGGCGAAACAGTTCCTGACAAATACAACCGCATTTTTGACATTGTTGCCGGAGCGCGCGATGCCGCCGTTGCCTTCATCCGCGAAAAAGTCGCCGCAGGCGTTTCGTTCAAAGGCGCAGAAGTGGACGACGTTTCGCGCGCAGTCATCGTCAATGCCGGGTACGGCGACAAATTCCTGAACCGCACGGGCCATTCCATCGGCGAAGAAGTCCACGGCAACGGCGCGAATATTGACAATCTGGAAACGCCCGACACCCGAACCGTTATGCCGCGCACCTGTTTTTCAATTGAACCAGGAATTTATCTGCCCGGAGATTTCGGTTTGCGGTCGGAAATTGACGTGTACGTCGGCGAAGGCGAAGTGCTAATTGCCGGCCAGCCGATTCAGACGGCTGTAATTCCGATTTTGCGCTAGCTTTGGAGTGCGGCGTGAAGCGCCGCTTTTCCATTTCCTTTCTGATCCATCACATCAATTGAATAGCAAAGCAAGTACGAAAGCGGCGCTGCACACAGCACTCCAAAATGAACAGAGGAGAACTGCTCACACGAATCACCATCTGGATCGCCATCAGCGGTTATGCACTAGGTGTTTGCCTGATGCTGCTGTTTCGAGAAAGCCTGCGATGGCAAGCGCGAGCGCGGCTGGTGTGGACAGTTGGCTGCCTTGGCTTGATCGCTCACACGATTTGCGCGTTTCACTTCTACCACGATTGGAGCCAGGCTTCAGCGTTGCGCGAAACGGCTCGGCAAACCGCCGAAGTCACGGGTTCAAATTGGGGCGGCGGGTTATTTATCAATTATGCGTTTCTGACAGCATGGGCTGCGGATGTCGCGTGGTGGTGGCGGGGGTTGGAGCTTTACCAGCGCCGCCATTGGCTAATCACCGCCGTCTGGCAAAGCGTTTTTATTTTCATGATTTTCAACGCCACGATCGTTTTCAAAACGGGTGTGGTTCGTTTGACAGGAATCGGGCTTTGTTTAGGATTGCTGCTTGTTTGGCTGCTATCCGCAAGAGGAAAACTTGTTGTCGCATCTTGAGCCTTGCAAAGGAATGATTTGATGAGTGCTGTAAAAGCCGAACTTGTGCGTCCGCCAATGCTGCTGGCACGGCTGCCGATTTATTACGGCTGGGTGAATTTGACCATTGCAGCGCTGGCGATGGTCGGAACCTTGCCCGGTCGCACGCAAGGTTTGGGGCTGATCACCGAATCGCTGCTGAAAGATTTGCAGATTGATCGCATCTTGTTCGCGCAGATCAATTTGTGGGCGACGCTGATCGGCGCATTATTCTGTTTTGGCATTGGCCGCCTGATTGATCGCGTCGGCAGCCGGGTCGTGCTTACTTCGGTGGTTTTGGCATTGGCCGCAGTCGTTCTGGCAATGAGCGGCGTTCGCGGAGTGTTCTTTCTGGCAGTTCTGATTACGCTGACGCGCGGATTTGGGCAAAGCGCGCTGTCCGTCATCAGTTTGACGATGGTTGGCCAATGGTTCGTCAAACGCTTGAGCCTGGCGATGGGCGTGTACACAGTGCTGATGAGCATCGGCTTTATGATTGCCTTCCCAGTTGTCGGCGCGATTGTGCTGAACAGCGGCTGGCGCTCAGCGTGGAGCGGCGTTGGAATCGCCCTACTGATTCTGACTCCCATCGCCTGGTTGTTGGTTCGACACACGCCGGAAACTTCCGGCCTAATGCTCGATGGGAAGATGCTGGTTGGCGGAAAGCAAAGCGATCAACCGGAAGAAACTCTAACCGGCTTCACTTTGCGCCAAGCCTTGCAGACGCCTGCGTTTTGGGTTTTCGCGTTGTCCAGTTCCGTTTATGGCTTGCTCGCTTCGGGCATCGCGCTGTTCAACGAATCCATCCTGGCCGAACGCGGATTCGACGCCAGCGTCTATCACCGCACATTGGTCATCACGGCGTTGACGGCGCTGGCCGGAAACTTCCTGGGCGGCTGGCTGGCTGAAAAATGGACGATGAACCGGTTGATGGCGTTGGCAATGGCCATGTTGGCTGGAGCGTTATTGGCTTTGCCGCATGTTCACAGCGAATCGCACGTTGTCGCCTGGGCTGTCGTGATGGGCCTTGCCGGAGGCTTCGTAATTGTCCTGTTCTTTTCGTTTTGGAGCCGCGCGTTTGGCCGCGCTCATCTAGGGAAAATTCAGGGCGCGGCGCAATCGCTGACGGTGCTGGCTTCGGCTGTAGGACCATTGCTGCTGGCCGAATGTATCGCCTGGACAGGATCATACGCGGCGATGTTTTACACCTTGTCGCTGGTCGTTGCGGCTCTTGGCATCAGCGCGTGGTTTGTTCCGACGAGTCAGTACCGTGCCCAGTAGGGAGCGAGTTGTTGCCGATCACCCGCTTCCTACTGGTCGCGGTTATTGATCCAAAGCTTATGGCAACGCCTTGATCCGGATGTTGCGGAATTCCACCAGCGATCCGTGCCCCAGAAACCCAATGTGACCGGTTTTGTTTTTCAGCCCCGGATGTTTTTTCAACACGGATTCTTCTTTCACCATATTCAAATCGGCATCCAGAATGATCACACCATTCAGCGTCACGCGGATGCGGCTGCCGTTGGCCACAATCTCTTCGGAGTTCCATTCGCCCGCTGGTTTCAGATACCCCGTCCGCGCCGGAATCACATCGTACACAGAACCGTGATGCTGTTCGGATTTGATCTGGCCTTTATATTTCGCGTGGCCGTCATCCAGGATTTGAATCTCCATTCCCTGATACGCCGCGTCGCCATCATACGGCGCGCGAATGCCTACGCCATTGTTTCCGCCGGGTTCAGTCTTGAACTCAAAGCGAAAAACGAAGTTGGCGTATTCCTTTTCAGTGTATAGATTGCCGCCGCCATCCAGCGGACAAACAATAGTTTCGTCTTTGATAACATACCCCGGCCCGCGCCCGCGCAGCAGCTTCCAACCGTTTAAGCTTTTACCGTCGAACAACTTCACAAAGCCTTTTTCATCAGTCGTTCCGGATTTGGTTTGCGCCTGAGCATTGCCAAAGAAAAGTGATAAACCAATCACCAATGCAAACAGAAGTTTCATAAGTCGAAGTCTCCAAGTTGAGTGTGGAATTGAATATGTTGCGGGCGAAATATAGCAGGATTGATTTCGTTCAAGCCATCCATTTGCCCGCTAGAACTACTTTTCATATTCCTGCCCCAATCTAGATTCCAGCGCGGAGCGAATAGCCATTCCGGCTGATAGCCGACACTTCGGAAACCGTGAAACCAGCGAGGTCCCGCTGTGCACTCGCGTAAAGAAAAAGGCGCTCAAGCCTTGATGACTTGAGCGCCTTTCGTCTTTCTCGTTTATTTTCTATGAATATTTGCCGCACACTGGAAGATCAGGGGAATGATTTTCCACATAATGGCTACTCAACTCTAAGCAGGACGTGGTGGCAAGCCCACGATGGTTCCATCGTGCATAGCCCTACCCGATAGTATCGAGGCGACCCACTGGGTAAGTTTCCGCCAAACAGTGGTGTGCCTTGCCGGGTCGGGTCATTTCCCAGCCAATCGGGCGCAACGCTATAGTTCGTTGCGAGCTTTTGCAGATTGATGTCGCCAGAAGGAGAGCCATCAAACCATTTGGCCCATTCGTATTTGTAAGTGCGCCCCCAATAGATGTCGCTTTCTTCGACACTGATCAGGTACTTTGTCGCGCAAGTGGTGCCTGATCCGTTCAGTATGATCGGGTTGGCGATATTCACGGTAACAGGAGAGCCATTCAGTGGAATTGACGCACCATTGATAGTGAACCCCAGAGTTGCCGGTAATTTTGCCGCTGTTATGATCTCTGTTTGCTTATAGTCCTGATCTACCCAAACAAATGGGCCGAGTCGCCGTTCAAGCTTTACGGTGGCGTAGTAATTCCCAGGAGTTGCCAAAATGCCATTAAACACTGGGTTGAACCAACAGGCAGAGCCTTGGAATGTCCGGCCACTCAGCAGTGCGCCGTCACGATAGAGACTGACAGTAAAATGATATGGGTTCGCCCCAAAACCAATCGGACAACTCGAATCAGAATAGGTGACACGAATGTCAATCATACGTGGGGCACCACAACTGTTGATCGTGTCAGACGAATAAGAAGCTGTGCTGCCAGCATCAGCCCAATAAATGGAAGCCTCTCCTG
>CAYLJQ010000301.1:0-8207 GCA_964383955.1 uncultured Heliomicrobium sp.
TTTTGCTGTCAAAAACTGATTTATCCATAAATCGGTCGATCCCCGCTCCAAGCTTTTCAGGCAAGTTAAACTCGCCCAGATTGCCGCTCAGGGCAATGATGGGAATTCCACTTAGCTTGCCGCGTTCACGGCGGATCAATCTGGCCAGTTCGATTCCATCCAAAATCGGCATTTGCAAATCCGTGATGATCAAATCTGGCTGATGAGCCACGGCTTGCAGATAGCCTTCATCCCCGTCACGAGCTGTGACGACGGCAAATCCTTGTAAACGAAATAATTCAGTCAGGGTGAGTCGCAGTGTAAGGTCATCTTCCACGACCATTATTTTATGTCTACGGTTCGACATTTAATCGTCCTCCGTTTGTGCCTTAGCATTGATTCATTAGACCGCGGTCTGCCCCCTCGCCGAGCAATGTTTATGCCAGGAAATATTCCGTCAGAATCCGCGCTGACAACATTGGACTTAGTTCTGTTTTGTCTGGAAATCGTGCGGGAACTGCCTTTATCGAAAAGTGTAATTATTTCAGTCGAAAAAAAACGGAAGTGTTTGGTCTTGGGTCACAAGGAAGGATTGTAAAGAAGTGAAGCGAGCCAAGTATTTAGGCTCGCTTACAGGTTTTGTGACGGTCTCAGTTCTTGACTAGCAATCACCCTTCATACCGCTTAAAGAGCAACGCGGCATTTGTTCCGCCAAAGCCAAAGCTGTTTGATAAAGCATAAGTAACCTGGGCAGGTCTTGCTTGATTAGGCACGCAATCAAGATCGCAGTCCGGATCAGGTGTTTCGTAGTTAATGGTTGGCGGCAAAATTTGATTGTGCACTGCCAGTGCCGTAATGCCGGCTTCCAGTCCGCCAGCGCCGCCTAACAAATGTCCAGTCATGGATTTTGTGGAACTGAGTGCCAGCTTATACGCGTGGTCACCGAATGCCGCCTTGATCGCTTTAGTTTCGTTGACATCCCCGGCTGGCGTCGAAGTCCCATGAACATTGATGTAATCAACGTGATCCGGAGAAATACCGGCATCTTTCAGTGTTTTCAGCATCACGCGGCGAGGGCCGTCCATGTCTGGCATTGTGATGTGAAAAGCGTCGCTGGTCATCCCGTAGCCCACAACTTCAGCATAAATTTTGGCTCCACGAGCTTTGGCATGCTCCAATTCTTCAAGCACCAAAATCCCTGCACCTTCACCAATGACAAACCCATCTCGATCTTTGTCGAAAGGTCGAGAAGCGCGTTGAGGATCGTCATTTCGTGTGGAAAGCGCTCGCATCGCCGCAAAGCCTCCAACCGACATGGGAGTAATTGCGCCTTCCGAACCGCCGCAGATCATCGCTACGGCATCGCCGCGTTCGATGATTCTGAAACTGTCTCCGATTGCATGCGCGCCGGAACTGCAAGCCGTTGCAGTTGCAGAATTTGGGCCTTTGACCCCCGTGTAAATTGAAACATATCCGGCAGCCAGATTGACGATTGAGGCCGGGATGAAAAACGGTGAAATGCGATCTGGGCCGCCTTCCAACATCTTGGTGTGTTCGCGTTCGAAGACGCTGAATCCGCCAATGCCGCTGCCAATATAAGCGCCGATTTGTTCGGCGTTGTCTTCGCCGATCTTCAAGCCGGAATCTTCCAGCGCTTCTCTGGATGCGGCAACTGCGAAGTAGATGAAGTAATCCATCTTCTTCAGTTCTTTCTTTTCGATGAATTTGCCTGGATCGAAATTTTTGGTTTCTGCGGCGAATTTGACCTTGTGTTGACTGGTATCGAAGCGCGCAATGTAATCAACTCCGCTGCGCCCGGCTAATAGCCCAGCCCAGGTTTCTTCCGTAGTGTTCCCCAGCGGGCTAACCAAACCGATTCCAGTGACAACAACGCGTTTCTTTGTAATTTCGTTGCTCACGACTTCCTTCCCCTTCGGAAATATCTGTAAAGACAATCAGCCACAAAAAGGCATTTGCACCACAAAAGTAACCCAGAACTCGCCTGGCTTTTGTAAGTGTTGTGCCTTTTTGTGGCTCACATTTGCTTTGGCGATGCCGCACGCCAGCGCCAGGGAATTATTTCCTGTGCTCTTCAATGTAGCGGAAAGCGTCGCCGACGCTCTGAATCTTTTCGGCTTCTTCGTCAGGGATTTCGATGCCGAACTCTTCTTCGAATCGCATTACCAATTCGACCGTGTCGAGCGAATCCGCGCCTAAGTCGTCAATGAATCGCGCGTTATCGGTAACTTCGGATTCGTCCACACCGAGTTCATCCACGATAATCTGTTTTACTTTTTCAACAATTGAATCTGCCATGAATTCCTCCAAGTCGTGATTTTAGATTGCGGATTGCAAACTGCGGACTGCCGATTTTCTGCAATCCGCGATCGACAATCACATGTACATACCACCATTGATGTTGATTACCTGACCGGTGATATAGCCTGCCTCATCCGAGGCTAAAAACGCAACCGCGTACGCTACATCGAGATCGGTTCCAGGTCGTTTTAACGGAATCTGTTCAAGCATTGCGGTTCGCGCCGCTTCATTTAACACCGCCGTCATTGGCGTTTCGATAAAGCCAGGCGCAATCGCATTGACCGTGATGTTGCGCGAAGCGTATTCGCGCGCCACGGCTTTCGTAAATCCGATCAGCCCTGATTTGGCTGAAATGTAATTGACTTGTCCGGCGTTGCCCATCTGCGCGACGACCGATGTTAGATTGATAATCCGGCCTTTGCGCGCTTTGGTCATCATCGGCAGCACCGCCTGGGTTGCCAGAAAAACTCCTGTCAGGTTTGTGCTGATGACATCGTCCCAATCGGCTTGCTTCATTCTGAGCATCAAACCGTCGCGGGTGATTGCCGCGTTATTGACCAGAATTGAAATTGGCCCTAGTTCTGCGCCGACTTTGGCGACGGCGGCTTTGATGTCTTCGGCGTTGCCCATATCACCACGAACTGCGACCGCTCGGCGGCCTTTCGCTTTGATTTCTTCGGCGACGGCTTCGCATTTTTTCAGCGTGCGAGCCATCACAGCCACATCAGCGCCAAGCTCGGCCAAGGTCAACGCAACGGCTCGACCAATGCCTTGAGAGCCGCCCGTGACCAGTGCAATTTGTCCTGAAAGATTGAACATTGAAATTTCGAAGTCCAAATTTAGAAGTTGCTTTATGCCTGCGCTTCAGCTTGTAAGGCTTCAACTGTTGCTTGCAAGCTTGCCGAATCTTCTACGTTGAGCAGTTTTACTTCTTTACCTGCATCTTTGGCAATCGCCTTTACCAACCCGGATAAAACTTTGCCTGGGCCAACTTCGACGACGGTTTCGACGCCTTCAGTCAGCAGCATCAGCACACTGTCGGTCCAGCGCACCGGCGCGGAAATCTGGCGAATCAGGGCTTCGCGCGAACTCGCCCCGCTGGTGACCATTGCTGCATCTACATTGTTAATGATTGGGAACGCCAGATCGTTAAAGCTTACGGATTTCAACGGTTCGACCATTTGTTCTTGAGCGGGAATCATCAAGGCCGAATGAAATGGCGCACTGACTTTCAGCATCATGGCGCGCTTGGCTCCACGAGCTTTGCATTCTTCGACCGCGCGTTCGACCGCTTCTTTATGTCCGGCAATAACAATCTGTGAAGGCGAATTGAAATTTGCCGGGGCGCAGGATTGCCCTTGTCCGATGCTTTGCGATGCCACGGCGCAGGCTTCGGTGACTTTATCAGCATCAATACCCAGGATTGCCGCCATCGCGCCGACTCCAACCGGAACCGCTTCCTGCATCAATTCACCGCGTCGGCGAACAAGTTTGAGCGCATCGGGAAAGGATAAAGCCTCCGCAGCAACCAATGCGGAGTATTCGCCAAGACTGTGTCCGGCAACGAAGTCAGGCTTGATGCCGCGCTCCTGAAGAACCAGATAAGCCGCGACCGAACCAGCCAGAATTGCCGGTTGCGTATTCATGGTCAGTTGCAGGTCTTCTTCAGGACCATTGAAGCACAACTCGCTTAGCTTGAAGCCGAGCGCGGCATCGGCATGCTCGAAAGCCGCGCGAGCCGATTGAAACTTTTCTGTCAGGTCACGCCCCATTCCTGGATGCTGGGAACCTTGACCGGGAAAAATGAATGCCAGTTTGCTCATTTTCAATAGTTAGATGTCGAGTGCTGGATGTGAGTGAAACGCAGTTATTTAAGGACCAGCATCGGGCATCTAATGTCCAATATCTAGTTTAGAGACATTTCGCTGACTTCGCTTTCAATGCGTTCGCTCAGCTTTTCCTTGTGAAACTCTTTGGCGACGCGAATCGCGTTGCGGATTGCTTTGATCGTTGAACTGCCGTGACAAATGACAGTGATAGCTTTGCAGCCCAGCAGCGGTGCGCCGCCGAATTCCGAATAATCCAAGCGCTTCTTGACGCTGCGAAATGCCTGCCGGGAAAGAATCGCGCCGGTTTGCGTTAACAATGTCTGGCCCAGTTCGGTTTTCAGCAGTCCCATTATCGCTTCGACCAGGCCTTCGCTGGTTTTCAAAATCACGTTGCCGGTGAAACCGTCGCTGACAATTACATCCACATCGCCAGTAAAAATGTCGCGGCCTTCAACGTTGCCGATGAAATTGACCGGAGCCTCTTTCATCAAATGCAGCGTTTCTTTGGTCAGGTCGTTTCCTTTGATGTCTTCTTCGCCGATGCTCATCAATCCGACGCGCGGATTGCGGACACCTAAAATCGAACGCGAATAGACGGATCCCATAATGGCGAATTGCTGCAAATGTTCCGGCTTGCATTCGGCATTTGCGCCAACGTCCAGCAAAACCGTGCCATTGCCTTTCAATGTAGGGAAGATGCCTGCCAACGCCGGGCGATCCACCGAAGGCAATGTGCCGAGCATCAACACAGAAGTTGCCATCACCGCGCCGGTGTTGCCTGCACTGACCAGTCCGTGGGCTTTTCCTTCGCGCACCAACCGCGCAGCAACGCGAATCGAAGAATCGCGCTTACGGCGGACGGCGTGGGCGACAGAATCATCCATCGTAATGACTTCAGTCGCATTGACGATTTCTACATGGAGCCGCTGTTTACGCGGATCAGGCACACCTTGTCTCACCAATTCGGCGCGAATCTGCTCTTCGCGTCCGACCAGCAAAATGCGAACGCGGAGGTCGCGGGCGGCTTGTAGCGCACCCTCAACCTCTACGGCAGGAGCGTTGTCTCCGCCCATAGCGTCAACGGCAATAGTGGTGAGCATAGAGGCCAAGCGGGATTCGAAACGTAAAGCTGCTGGCGAAAGGCCGCCGTTGGATAGTAGATAAACGAAAGGTGAATGACGCTGTACGCAAAACTCGCCATTCACCTTTCAAATTGTCATCAGATTTGTTCTTTAACCTGTATCACTGCTCGTCCGCCGTAAAATCCGCAACGGGAGCAAACGCGATGAGAGAGTTTTTTGTTGCCGCAATTCGGGCAGTTGGACAATTGAATGCGGTTCAGTGAATCGTGGGTGCGCCGTTTGCGGCTGCGTGATTTCGAATGACGTCGTTTAGGATTCGGCATAACTATTCTCCAAAAAGTGCTTCTAAATTAACAGGTTAATTTTCTTCCGCTGACTTTTTCAAATCGGCCAGCGCCTGCCAGCGAGGATCAATTGGTTTCTCGCATCGGCATTGTTCAAAATTCAAATCTGCTCCGCATTCAGGGCATAAGCCCTGGCAATCTTCCCGGCAGAGCACTCGCGTTGGCAAACTCAATTCCAACTGCTCCAGCACCAGGTCGTCTATATTGATTTGCTCGTTTTCGTAAGTTGCTACAGCCAGATCTCGGTCCAGCACTTCATGCTCACCGGGTTGGCCCGCGCCCACTTCATGCGGAACGTAGATCAAATCAAAGGATGTTTCGATTGGAATGGGAACATCATTCAAACATCTGTCGCACTGAGCTTTCAGCGCGGATTTGATTTCGCCGCGAACCCGCACATCCATTCCTGCGCGATTCACACGGCCTGTCACCAGGGGAAGAGTTGCAAGCTCAAACTCGTGCTCGCTTGTATCCAGTTCATCTGCCTTGTATTGATGGTTGAAAGCCAATCCATCCACCGGCAGGCGCAATAACGAGATGAGCATATTTCCTCTTTTAGTCCAGACGACAGCGCAAGGGGCGTAATTATATTTTCGATCAAAGGTTTGTCAACCGATGCCACCTTCATGTCGGAAAGGTGAAGGCTAATTGGGCGACGGGCGGGAGAGCAATTTTTCCCCTCTGTCACGAACTTCTTCCAGTGCGCGTTGAAAGCGTTCAAGCTCTGCCTCGTTGTTGCCGTCTTCGATTCGAATTGGTTCGCCGATGACGACTACGGCACGGGCGAAAGGTTTGGGAATTTCGATTCGATCCCAACTTTTCAGTCGCCAGCAACGATCCAGAGAAATTGAAAAGGGAAGGATTGCGGCGTTGGCTTTTGCTGCCAGTAATAAAGCGCCTGGTTTGGCAACATACATTGGTCCCTTCGGTCCGTCCACGGTAAATGCCGCGCTTTTGCCTGCGCGAACTGCGCGAATCATTTGAATCAGGCCGGCGCGCGCTCCGCGTGTCGAACTGCCCTTTGCCGTCCCGTACCCAAAGCGTTGGATAAATCGGGCAATATATTCGGAATCAAAGCTTTGCGAAGACATCACCACAATGCCTCGACGCCGCCAGAAATAGGTCGCGGTCGGAATGCGGTTGTGCCAGAAACAATAAACCAGGGGTTCGTTTTCGGTGTGGTTTTCCTGGCCGATGACTTCAAACTTCATGGTCGCGCCAATAACGCGGATCAACCAGTACAGCAAAAAACCAGTCAGCCGGATGATCAGCCGCTGTTTGAACGTGTATTGGTCAAGCTTGGCGAACGAGTACAGTCGTTCATCCATCAATTCGGTACGAATGTCTTCGGTAATTTCCTGAGTGGTTGGCATAACAAATCATTGTTGAATTAGTTTGTGCGGCCATCAAAATAGGCCACGCCTTTCCTAGACTCAACCGATTTGCTTTGCGGCTTAAAGAAATGTGTTCAGATTATTAAACGTCCCGCCCAGCACTTGCGCTGTTTCCGCTGCCGAATTGCCGAACCATCCTTGAATAACGGTCGCGTACACATCGCGGAAATCAATTTGGTGTTTCAGGTTGCCTTGCAACAAGTCAGTCAGATTTGGATCGGAGCCGTAAAAGCCTCCTTTGACCTTTCCGCCGAGGAAATAAATGTTGTTGGCGGTTCCGTGGTCGGTTCCGTTGCTGGCGTTGTCGGCAATGCGACGCCCGAATTCTGACCAAATCATAATCAGAGTTTTGTCTGCCAGCCCCTTTGCCGTCAGGTCGTCGTAAAAGGCTTTCAAGCCTTCGCCCAGAGTTTTATGCAGCGTCGGCAAATCTTTGTCCTGATTGGCATGTGTGTCGAACCCGCCGAGCGTGACATAAAAAACGCGCGTGCCCAGTTTTGGCACGCTTGAACTGGCCATCTTGGCGACCAGCTTCAAGCCTCCGGCAAAATTTGTTGCTGGGTACGTTACCGCGCTGGTGTAAGTGCTGACGGCTTGCGCGACGGAATCGGAACTGTTCAGCGCATCCAGCCAGACATTTTCCGTCAGGTCGTCGTAAGGCAAAACCGGCGCATCCGGATTCACCCAGCGAGCAATTGCCAATTGATTGTTGCGGTCGGCGTTGTACCGTTGATCGGTGTTAAATGAATAGCCAGACGGATTGCCTTGATTGTCCGCGCCGATCCCGGAGATTTTCACGCTTGGGGCGTACAGCGTCGTGTTGACGCCACCGATGCCGACCGTATCCAGCGGATTGGTCTTGCTGCCGAACAACAACGAATGACGACCCAGCCAGCCGCTTTGCGCCGTCACGGCTGGCTGCGGATCGCCGATGCGATAAATGTTGCGCGAACCGTCGTGGGACAAGTTCGGATTTGGATAATGCACGCCTTGAATGATAGCCAGTTTCCCGGCGTCGGCGATTGGTTTTATGGCCGAAAGGTGCGGCGTCAACCCCATTGTCGTTGAACCGTTCAGCGCCAAAACCTGGTTTCGCGGAATTGCCAACCGTGACCGAAAGCTAGCGTAAGTGCTGTACTGCGCCAGCGGCACAACGGTATTCAACGGATCGTTTCCGCCAGCCAATTCAACGACAACCAGAATCCTGTCTTCGGCAATCAGATTGTGCCGAAGCGATTCGACGACGGTAATGCCTTTGGC
>CAYLJQ010000302.1:0-8185 GCA_964383955.1 uncultured Heliomicrobium sp.
TGTGCTCTGAAGCTCAAGTTTGCGCAAGTTTCTTAAACCAAATACTTCCGTTGGTAATGACTCCAGTTTGCAACCAAAAAGATCTAGCCACTCCAAATTTACTAACTTGCCAATCTCTTTAGGCAATAATTTCAACTTGCAACAATCAAGCTCAAGAAAAGTCAGTCGAGCCAAATCTCCTATCTCTTTAGGCAAAGAAGTAAGAGCACTATTGTTGAACAACAATAGACGCTCTAGTTTCACCAATTGCCCAATCGAAGGCGGAAGAGCTTGGATTTTGTTGCTTCTGATATTCAACTCTACAAGATTAGTAAAGCAATGAATCCAAGTTGGAAGGGTTACTAGATTGTTTTTGTAAAGGTCAAGTGATTGCAATCTCGTAAGTCGACTTAGCCACTCAGGCAACGAGGTTAGTTTGTTTTCGGCGAGGTTCAACGACTGTAGAGATACTAGTTCCCCCAATGACATTGGTAATTCAGTGAGCTTGAGGTTTTTGAAGGAAAGTTCCGTCGCATTCGAATACCTAGCTTCTTCAATCAAATATTCTGCTTCTTGGTATGCTGCGTCGTGCCCCATAAATGCTTCCTTTCTTATAAGTATAATTCCGTACCAGCCGTCGTGCATGGTTTGTTGGCAGCTATTTATTTCCCTGCTGACTTGCTTGCTTTGCAACTCGGCATGCGAAATGCGCCGATGCGGGTGGAGTATTTCGTTTCGCCTGCTTTGACGTAATCGCCGACGTACCAGATGGTGCAACCGCCGCTGGGGTCAACCGGCGTCTGAATGTAATCTTGCCAGCGCATGACGTTTTACGCGGCTACGGCTTCGGATAGCACAGTTTCGCACAGAAGCCCTCCCCAATCGTGACTTCACCGCTTTGCAAAACGCGATTCCATCAAAGCCCAGGTGTTCGGATCCAGCAACACCTTAGACGGTTCTTTGTCTGCGGCGATTTCGAAGCGTTGCTGTTTTTGAGTCATCTCAATCTTTTCGATTCGCGTTTGTGCCGAACCGTCAACTGTGATGCCGAGTTCCAGCGGCAACCGATAGGCTTCGCCGGGTTGAGTTTGCGTCAGTTCGACGATGATCTTTTTGGCGGCGGCGTCATAACTCCAACCGCCTTCGACGACCGGCGAACCAGGTCGCGCCAGCCATTGGTTGAAAAACCAAGACAAATCCTTGCCGGAATGTTCTTCCATCACGCGGCGGAAATCTTCAGTCGTGGCGCTGCCGTTTCGATAACGTCCGTAATAATCGCGAATGCCTGTCCAGAATTTATCCGTGCCGATCTGTCCGCGCAGCATGTGCAGCGTCCAGCCGCCTTTTTGATAAATAATGCGGTTCAGTACCTTTTTCATATCCGACAGATTGTTATGCAAGATGGCTGTGCCGGGGAGTTGCTTTTCCAGGGTGAAAACCTGTTCGCGGCTGCGCTGCAAACCGGCGACGAAAGCGTCGCGGCCATCGTAATGTTCGCTGACCAGCAAGGTGAAGTACGTGGCAAAGCCTTCGCTCAGCCAAACATCATCCCAGTCTTTTTCCGTAACGGAGTTGCCGAACCACTGATGCGCAATTTCATGCGCGATCAAGCCTGTGTCGGGGCGCTCCAAAATGGACTTCTCGCCGTAAAAGATGGCGCTGGCGTGTTCGGTTCCTCCGCCAAAGCCTGCCGCTTCGACGTTAGCCAGTTTTTCATAAGAGTACGGGCCGATGCGGTTGCTGAAAAATTCCATTGCCTGACGGGATTTCGTTTCAAACCACGCAGGACCAATTTCGCGTTCCTGGCGATAAACCCAGGTTTGATGCGGCACGCCATTCACCAAACCATCATGATGAACGGAAAACTGCGCTACGCCGATGGCATTCAACCACGAAGCAATCGGCACGCTTTGTTTCCAATGCGTCAAGCGCCGTCCATCGCCGAGGACGGTTTCTTCCTGCAACAATCCATTGGCGACAACCTGATATTTAGCAGGCGCGGTGATGATGAATTCCGACGTGGCTTTGTCGTATGGATGATCAATCATCGGCAACCATTGCCGCGCGCTGTTCGGCCAGTTTTCGCTGAAAAAGACGCGTTCGCCGAATTTGTTTTTCAGCATGCGCAAGCCGTTGGCGGGAACACCTCGGTAACGAACGGTGAATTGCTGGCGAGTATTGGCTTTCGATGGAGCGGCAAGTGTAATGGTCAATCGGTCCGTTTGGTGCTTGAACGAAAGCGCTGCGCCGCCGGAAGTCACGTCGGAAACGGTCATGCCTTTGCCGTTTCCCGCCGATGCCAGATCGAGCGTGACTTCGCGGATGCCGGCTTGCGAAAAATGCACATCAATCGTTGTTTCGCCAGCGATTTCGTCGTTGTCGTCATTCAGCGTCAGCCGAAAGGTGTAGTGCAGCGCGTCAATTCCTGGTTGCCGAGGATAGGTGTCGGCAAATGCAATCAGACTGAATAAAACCAACCACAACAGCAATAGACCTGAGCGGCAAAGCCTTTTCATAATTTTCCTTTTTGTAGTGAGACGAAAGAAGAAATGCGAACCACAAAAAGCGCAAAAATCACAAAATGAACCTCAAGTTCTTTTGTGCGTCTTGTGTCTTTTGTAATGAAGCTTTTTGCGAGATGTAAACCAGCGCGGCTTATCATCGGCGGAGAAGTGCAACTTGGCAATGGTCTGTTGGCAGGCGAATTTGGATTGGCACAACGCATTACGGGTTTAACCCAATGCGCCGCATCATATCGCTGAACCTGACATCGGTTTTGATTCCTTCCAACATCGGTTCCAGCTTGATCCACGGCATCCAGCCAGTACGTTCCTGATAAGCCTTTTCCAGCCAGTAAAAAGCCAGATCCGTTTCGCCGATGGCGACGTGAATCATGGCCAGAAAGTACGGCGGGACGTAATTGCTTTGGCCGTACTGCTCAATTCCTGCCAACACTTGTCGCGCTGCATCGGTTTGCCCGGCGCGGCCAAGCGCGATGGCCAGCACCAGAGTTGCGATGCCTCTTGATTCAGGCCGGTGTTCGATAGAGAGTTTTGAAAACTCTATCGCTTCATTGAATTTGCCCAGCGCGATCCAGGACATCGTTCGGTAATAAAGCCCTTTGGCGAACGTGGCATCCATCTGCAAAGTCTTCTGGCAATGCGCCAAGGCTTCTTCATAGCGACCGGCAAAATACAGAAGCTCGCCAAAGCTTGCCGAAATCGGAACGGAAAGCGGATCAAGCGATTCTGCCCGGCGAAGCATCTTGAACGCTTCGTCAAAACGATCCTGCGTCAGATACAAATAGGCACACCATTGCGCGGCTTCCGGATAGTTCGGGTTCAGTTCTGAAGCCAACAGGAATTCGCGTTCCGCACGATCAAATTCCCAGTCGTACCAAAACAGCAGCGAAGCATGCGCGGCATGCGCTTCGGCCAACTGGTCGTCCAGTTCCAGCGCCTTCATGACAGCCATTCTTGCTTTCGGGACAAATTCGCGCGGCGGCAAAACGTACACGCTTAATTGGATATAGCAAAACGCCAACCCGGTGTAAGCCAGCGCGTAATTCGGGTCTTTCCGAATCGCCTGAATGAAAAACTCTGCGCCTTTTTTAAGTCCGTCCGGGCTGCGTTGATTCCAGCAGTAACGCCCTTTCAAATATAACTCGTACGCTTCCGGGTTGACGGTTTGCAGCTTGGCGATTTTCTCTTCGCTCTCGCCCGTCACTTTGACGCGCAGGCTTTCGGAAATCTGTTTGGAGATGTCTTTTTCCAGCTCGAAAATATCGCCCGATTTTCCGTGTTTGCGTTGGTACTGTTCCGCCCACAGCAGTGAACCGTCTTCGGCGTCCACCAGTTCTGCTTTGATGACAATGTCTTCGCCGCGCTGAAACAAACGTCCGGCAAACACGGCTCGAACCTGCAATTCGCGCCCGACTTCCAACGGATCGGCATTTTTGTTTTTGAAGCGGAAAACCGTGCTGCGCGCCATTACTTTCAATCCTGGCACGCGCGCCAACGTGTTGATGATGTTTTCCGTGATGCCGTCGCTCAGGTATTCAGCGTTCGGATCGTTGCCGATGTTGGCCAGCGGCAAGACGGCCAGCGAATCAATCGAATCGTTGAAAGCGCGAGAACCGCCGGAAGAGCGGCGCGTTGAGCCCGAAGAAGAGCGCGTGGAAATGACTTCTGTGCCGCGCCCGGCAGTTTCCCTTCCCGAATCCCGGCTGATCGGTCTGGTTTCCAGCGAAGGCTGTTTTGCGACGCTTTGGCCGCTGCGATGCAAGAAGGCTTCAGCTGAACCGCTTTTTTGCCCGGAGTGCCGAAGCTGTTCCGCTTCCACATCCAGGCGATGCCGCAACCGTTTCAGATCGTTCAACAGTTCGCGCGCCGTTTGGTAACGCTCGTCGCGTTCTTTGGCCAGCAGCTTGGTGACAATCCACTCCAACTCTTCCGGCGCGTCCGGCATGAAGCGACGAATGGGCGGCGGAGCATTCTGCAAAATCGAACTGAGCACCGTTGTCGTCGTCTGACCTTCAAACGGCAAACGTCCGGTACACATTTCGTAAATCATGACGCCCAAACTGAATAGATCGCTGCGTTCATCAATCGCTTCGCCCTGAATCTGTTCTGGAGATAGATAGCCAGTCGTGCCTGGCATCCACCATAACCCCGTTGTCGAACGCGCCGCTGAGCGGTCCTGCGCTGCAAGCGCCGTCGTCAATTTGGCAACCTGTGCGGCATCCAGCGGCGTGGTTCGATAAGGATCGCTTCCAATTTCCGCGCCTTCAATCAGGTTTCCACTGTCGGTGAGTCGAATTTCCGCTGTGTCTGCATCCACGCTCGCTGGGATTTCTTCTTTTAACGAAGACGAATCGCCAAGCTCGACCAGCATGGTGTTTTGTTCCACCAGCTTGGCCAGGCCGAAATCCAGAATCTTGACGTATCCGTCAGGCCGAATCATGACGTTTTCCGGTTTTAAGTCTCGATGCAAAACTCCGGCGGTGTGTGCTGCTGCCAGGCCTGTGACCACCTGCGTCGCCACATCCAGCACTTCTTCCATTCGCATTCGCGTGTACGCCAGATGTTCGCGCAGCGTCGGGCCTTCAACCCATTCGTTGGCAATGAAGTATTGCGTTTCGCCATTCAGTTGCGTCGAACTGACTTCGTACATCATCCGGATGTTCGGATGATTGAGCGTGGAAATGATGCGGGCTTCCTGGGACAACCGCTGCATTCGTTCGGCATCACGCGCGAACGGTTCCGGCAGAAGCAACAAGGCGACCTTGCGGCCAAGCTTCAAATCTTCGGCCAGATAGACTTCACCGATGACACTGGTGCCGATGTGGTAAAGGATTCGGTAATTTGAAATCGTCTGTGAAAGCAAGCGATCAACCTGCGTTGGGGTTTCGTGAATCAAGTCAGTGATTGTTGAGCAGGAATTGCTCAGGCGAGATGTTAGCGGCAATTGGCTAGTCTGCCAACCCCATCTTTTGCAACAAATCCAGATAACGCTTTTCTTTGCGCAACCAGTCGAATGCTGGCTCGGATTTCAGGTACGAAGCCCAGCAAAAACGCTCTTCCAGCGTGGCTTCCAGCATTTGCAGCGTTCGCTCCACATCGCCCAGCCCAGCGTAAATCAACGCCAGGAAGAACGGCGAGACATCTTTGTTGGTTGGATACGTTTGCAGATCAGCCAGAATTTCTTCCGCTGCTTCGCGGAAACCGGCGACTGCATATACATTTGCCAACGCGGCCCGGACAAGGGACCCGCCAGTCGTCAACTCAACTGCGGCTTTTAACTGGCCAATGGCTTCATCATAACGGTGCAACTGCGCAAGAGTGATTCCCAAATAGAAGCGTCCCAAGACGAAATTCGGGTCAATCTCAACGACTTCAAAACCATTGGCGGCGGCTTCTTCAAATCTGAGCGCTTGATAATTGATCCAGGTGAAACTGGCGCGAACGACCATCGTCATCGGTTCCAGTTCCAAAGCTTTTCGCTCTGCTTCCAGCGCTTCGTCAAAGCGATTTCGCGCCAACAGAAAAATCGAACCATACCAATGGTAGCCGTTCATGTAAGAGGGATTGAGTTCGATGGCGCGTTTGAATTCGCGTTCCGCCGCCGCCCAGTCCCAGGTAAACCAGCAATGATACGCGCCAAGCGAAGCGTGCGGGTCGGCCAGAAATTCATCCAACAGCAATGCTTTTTCTGCCGCTTCTTTGGCTTTGGGCATAATCACGCGCGGCGGCGCAGCCCCGTACACTCCCAGCAGTGCAAAACAATCTGCCAGGCCGGCGTGCGCCAGCGCATATTCGTCGTCTAGCCTGATCGCCAAATTGAAATGCTCGATGGCTTTTTTCAGGCCTGGGCCGGAGCGTTGATGCCAGTAATAGCGCCCTTTCAAATAATGCTGGTAGGCTTCGGCGTTGTCCGTGTAACGGCGCGTCAATCGTTCGCGCTGCTCTTCGTTGAGCTTCAGCTTCAAATGCTCGCAAATTTCCCGCGCCAGTTCCTGTTCAATGCTGAACAAATCGTCGAGCTTGCGCTGATACTGCGCGCCCCAGATTTGCGAACCGTCGCTGGTGTCCACTAATTCGGCTTTGACCACCAGATTGTCGCCAAGCTGATAAATCCGCGCGCTGAGCACTGCGCTGGCATCCAGTTCACGGCCAATTTCCCAGGCGTCTGCATCGCGATTGCGATACCGGGCAACCGTGCTCCAGGCTTTGACGCGCAGTTGCGGCAATCGCGACAGATTGAAGATCAAACTTTCTGGAATCGCTTCGCTCAGATAAACCATGTCCTGTCCACTGCCCGCGTTGCTGAACGGCAGCACCGCCAGCGAATTCAAAGAGCGACTGCCACGGGAAAGCCTTTGCGAACCGGAACGAACTCGGCCTGAATCAGTCAGCCCCGCGCCGGAGTCTTTGGAATCGCTGGAATCCGAAGCATTTGACGAGGACGGAGTAAACGGCGCTGTTTGGAATGCAGAGTCTTCAACCTGGGGAAATTCGCCGCCAAGTTGCAGCCGTTTTTGCAACCGCTTCAAATCGTTCAACATGCCTTTGGCGGACTGGTAACGATCTTCGCGCTCTTTTGCCAGAGCCTTCGTCACAATCCATTCCAGTTCAACCGGAAGGTTCTGCACAAAGCGCGCCAGCGGCAACGGATCACGATCCAGAATTGCCACCAGCATATCGCTGGTGCTTTTTCCTTCGAACGGCGCGCGACCGGCAATCATTTCATACAGGACAATGCCGAAACTGAAAATGTCGGTTCGCACATCCACTTTTTGTCCACGCGCCTGTTCCGGCGACATATAACTGACGGTTCCCAGAATCACGCCGGGACTGGTGTTTGGCGCTCCGCCCGCGCCCGGAATGGTCGCGAATGGATCATTTAATCCTCCGGCCTGGGTTTCCGCCTGCGTCACCGTCGGATCGTAACTGCGAAAGAAACTATTTTCCGTCAGCTTGGCCAAGCCAAAATCCAAGACCTTGACGTACCCATCCGGCCGCACCATCACATTTTCAGGCTTGATGTCTCGATGGGCGATGCCTTCGCCGTGTGCGGCAACCAGCGCGCTGACCGCTTGAATTGCGACCTCAATCGCTTCTTCCAACCTCATTCGCGCACTGGCAATTTTCTGGCGCAGCGTCAGCCCTTCGACAAACTCCATGACAATGAAGTGAACGCCGCCCAACTCAGTTTCAGTCTGGCCAACTTCATAAACGGTCAAGATGTTTGGGTGATTCAGCTTGCTGACGGATTTGGCTTCCTGCGTAAAACGGCGAACGCGTTCCGGGTCCTGAGTAAAACGCGAAGGCAACAGTTTGAGCGCCACGCGACGGCCAAGCTGTGTATCTTCGGCCAAATACACTTCGCCCATGCCGCCCGCTCCGAGCTTGGAAAGAATTCGGTAATGCGAAATCGTTTGCGGAATCACGATGAAAAATGTGGTAAATGCGATTGTTGGAATTTCCGGGGCAAACTGTTTGGCAGTTGGGAACAACTGCCGATTCAGCATCGGGTTGACGGCGTGCATCTTAACTCAGTTCAGCAATGAAGTCTGCCAAAATTCAGTACCGCGCGCGGTAGCACAATGAGATTAAGGCAAGCTACTTGCAGGAACGCGGTGGGACAGGTTCGTAACCTTGCCTTTACCCACATTTTAGCCGGTTGGTTGCCACGCCAAATCTTGGAG
>CAYLJQ010000303.1:0-8181 GCA_964383955.1 uncultured Heliomicrobium sp.
GTGCCAGGGTGAATTCGCAGATTCGAAAATTAGGTTTGGGAACGAAGTCAGAAATCTGGAGATAACTCAAAAGTCAGGCAAGATTGAAATCAAAATCAAAGATGGAAATGTGGCCATCGAAAGCCCGGAGTTAAAACTTGAACCATCACAATGCTGTGCGCCGAACAGACCAAGCTTTGACAATGAATGGCTCTATTAAATGGTGCTGAAAGGGAATAAAACCTTTACGGATCCTGCCTTTTTTTCATCTCTACCAACTCCACGCTGCCGCGCGTCGTCAACTGGTAATAATCGCTGATTTCGCCTGACTCAAAGCCTTTGATCAAAGCTTCAATACTCTGCAAAAGCTGGACGCTGAAGTGATTGTCCACCGTTTGCGGGTGAACGTTCGTGTAGTAGGCGTAATTGAAATAGCTGCGAATCAGAAGGGTGCGGCTGTCAATCGGCAGCGATTTCAGGTTTTCAACGAAGCGGCCCATCGTGTCCTGTCGGAACAGATAAAACTCCACGTTGGAAACGTAAAACGCCGTGACTTTTTCGTTGATCTCTTTCAGGTAATCGCCAATGGATTTCAGCGCTTTAACGCCGGAAATGTCTCCCGTCGCCGGGACGATCCGGTTTTGATCATGCATGGTTTTGATCACTTGGAAGGTCGCTTCGCTGGCCAGATAGTTGCGTTGTCTCCCCTTCAGGTCTTTTTCCAGCAGGATGTCACGATACGCCGGAAAGAATCTCCCGGTCGGACGGTCACGGATGGTGTAACGAACTTCCATGCAGTCCGTGTAAAACGCCTGATAAATTTCATCAATCGTTTCCCAATCTCGCTGGTTCAATCCCAAGCCAAAGCTTTCGATTTTCTTGTGCAGATCGGCTTTAAGCTTGTCAGCCATTTTTTGATCCAGCGGCGTGCGGTCGAAATAATCCACCAGGTCACGGATCTGACGGTCATTCCACTTCTTGTAATCTTTGGGCAGCGGGCGGGCAAACAGATTCGACATGTATTCGATGCGGCTGCGCGACATCATAAACAGCGCTTTGAACATCACGTGCTGCAACAGCGCATCGCGCCGAATGTCCAGCATGATGGCCAGTTTCGGTTTGATCTGTGCAACGTAGGTATAGTTCTGATCCGGCCCCACCCCCAGATAAACGCCGCCAGACAGGTTCATCTCTTCCATTGTCCCTAACACATGCTGATAAGACAGTTCGTTCGACACCAGATTGTCCGAACCGAAATAACCCGCGCGTTCGGAAAGCTTCGCCACCAATTGGGCGAAATCTTCGCGGCGGTCGCCAAGAGCGACTTTTTGCTGCGCCAGCGCAGGCACGGCAACCAGCCAAAGAGCAATGAACAACAGAACAGTTCGGAATGACGACTGGCGGAAATACTTCATCTGTCTTAACTCCTAAAAGCTGAATTGGGGATTGGGATTCGAAGTTCAGAAGCGAACTTCCCTGGATCGCTTCGCCAATAAACCACAGTTCATCCGGAAATCAAAAGCGTTTTTGGGTCACGGAGCTTTAGAAAGAACACTTTCAATTTGCTTGGAAAGCTCTGCTTCCGAAAGCCGCGTTGGAGCGTAAAGACGCACAACGCCTTTACGATCTATCAACGCAAACGTCGGCGTGGCCGAAACTCCATACCGAAGCATGGCATCGGTATCAATCACAATCGGAACGCTTTCCAGCCCCGGATATGCGTCTTTCCAAATTTTGGCCATGTGGGCTTTCTCTTCTGCTGGCGAGACGGTTTTGTTTTGCTCGCCCGTGCCGTAATAGCGTGTCGGAGCCATCACGACCAGTCCTTGAGAACGGTATTTTTCCGTCACGCGAGCCAGCGAGGCAGCTTGCGCTTTGCAGTCGCCACACCAGTGCGCCCACAGAAACAGCAGAATCGGTTTGCCCTTTAGCGAAGCAAAAGAAGATGGTTGAGGTCCGACAAAATCGCTGATGTTCAGTTCTGGCGCTGGCTGGCCTTCCAGCGAAAGCAGGTTGATGTTTTTGCGAATGCGCGCGCGCAATCCAATATCTTTCGCCTGTGCATATTCTTTTTCCAGAAAGCTGATGGCTGAGCGGTTGTCGCGTCTGGCGCGCAGTTTTCCTTCGACTTCAATGACTGCGCCAAGCGGTGATAACCATTCCGACTTTTCTTCTCGAATTTCGCGACGAAGCTCGGCAACATAAGCGGCTGCGGCATCCAGTTTATTCAACATCTCAGCGCCGCGCGCCAACCATCCCAGAGCATCCAGGTATTCCGCATCAACGCCGTTTTGCCGTTTGTATTCTTCTGCGGCTTGTGCGCCGCTGGCCAAATCACCTGCGGAAAGTTTACTGCGGACCAGCCGCACAAGTTCGCCTGCGGCGTTGGCTGTCGTGGCAAACAAAACCAGGGCGAGGAATGAAACGAGGAAGGTTTGTTTTTTCAATCGAACTTCTCCTGTTTTTCTGTTACGCAATCTTCAGTTCGTAAATGCCGATTTTGATGTTTTGTCCCGGCTTCACTTCCGCGCTTTCGCCCGGCTGGATTTCGCGTCCATCCACTTCGATGGCGTTGCGGCCAATGCATTCCAGTTTGAATGCGTTTTCCTGCTTCGACAAAATGGCGTGCTTGCGGCTGACTTCCTGATCGCCATCCAGCTTGACGTCCACCGGAAAGTCTTTGGAGCCACGGCCGATTTCGATCTTGGCTTTCATGGATTTGAAGGTTTCCGGTTCGCCGCCCTGGCGCTGGAAATTGACAGTGAATAATGCCACTCGCGGTCGAACCAAAGTTTTTTCGCCTTCGTCAGGTCCCAATGGTTCCGTGTTTCCGGGTTCGACTTCAATGGGTTTCGGCGTGGGTTTCTTTTTGCGGGCGGTGACTTCGGTTCTGGGCGAATCGTCGTCCCAAACGGCCTGAACGCGCACCTGCCCTTTGTTCAGTGCGCCGTCAATGCTCAAAGAAAGCGCGATCTTGTCCGCCTTGAGCTGTTTTCCGCCGACAATTTCCTTGGCGCGCTGGGACAAACTGATTCCCAACCCTTCTTCCAGGCCTTCGCGTTTGCGGCCTTGCCACATGGCGTCGTCGTCTTTGCTCAAGTAAATGATGTATTCGCCGGGCAAATAGGTTTGGCCGCCCGGCGGCGTGAACATCTCGCGTTTCATGACGACTTCTACTTCGCGCGCGATTTTGACGAAAAACTCATCCCATTCGCTCAATTGAGCCTGCGCTTCCGGCGTTTGCGAAATCGCGTCTTCGCCGTCCAGCCATTTTTTGACTTCGCCCCAAAGCTTCATTGCAATTCCTCGCTCTAAACCTGTTTAACTCGTTGCTGGATTTACCCGCTTGCTACCGCGCGCGGTACTGATTCTTTCTGCTTCACCACCAGCGGCGTGAGACTACACGAACATAATCTGATTTTCCATAAACCCAACCCTGACGGACGTCTAAAGGCGCGTCGGTCTCAAGTTTCATCCATTGACTGACTTCAATCTGCATCCAGCCCTGTTCGTTTTCTTGAAGAACTTTGTGGTGCGTGTTGGCGGCAACGGTGCCGTAGGGTTTGAACTGGCCTCCCGGTCCGCTGCGAACATACATTGCCTGCGCCAGCACTTCGATTTCGCGCGGAGCGCCAAACTCGCCGCCTTTGAAAAAGTTGTAAACGCTGGCCAGCAATCCGACAAACGCCGCCGCCAGAAAGCCGATAAAAACCCGTCGGCGCATCTTTTCAGAAAATCGGTCAGCCATTTTGGGCGGCTTTTTGACTTTCTGAGTCGGCTGCGCGGGCGTCCTGGCTTGTCCGGGTTTGGTCGCCAACGGAGCCGCCTGATTCGGTTGAATCGGTATGGCAGGTTTCGGCATCGCCGAGGGCGCTTTGGAGGGCTGCAAATCAATAAAGATTTTTCCGGGGCGTTCAGCGCGTTGAAGCGGTGGTTTGCTTTCTCCAGCTTCTTTGGGAGCTTCTTTTTTAACAGGCTCAGCCTGAAGCGCTGTATTCGCGCTGCTCAGTTTTTCCGTCAAATCGAGCGTAGCCAGCGGCTCAGTTTCTACAAGCTGCGCCGGTGAAACGATCTCCTGCAAGTGGGATGTCGCGGGGGTTGGATCAAAATCCGGCTGCACGGGAGTTTGTGGAAACGCGCCTGTGTCAAATTTCTGGCGGGGTTTGACGATGGTTTCTTCGTCCGGCAGTTCTTCAATTTTCACCGTTGGAGCCAATGCAGCGACCTGCGCCAGTTCATGCCAGAACTCTGCCACAGTGGCATAACGTGATTTGGGGTTGTCATCTGTCGCGCAGCACAAAACTTTTAGCAAAGCCTTGCCCCAAGGCTTGCTGATCAGATTTTCCGGCAACGAAGTAATTGGGTCGCAGCGAAACTGGCTGGGCGCACGCCCGCAAACCACCGTATAAAAACTCTTTGCCAGCGAATACACATCCGCTGCCGTGGTCAAATGCTGCAATTCGCCTGTGTCTTCGTGCGGATTATGTTCAGGCGGAGCATACACATCAGCGCCAACGCGCGTAATTTCAGTGGATTCGCCGCTGGTGATTTTGGCCACGCCAAAGTCCGCAACTTTCAGAATGCGTTTGTCAGCGCTGAGCAGAAAGTTATTCGGCTTCAGATCGCGGTGGATAATTCCTTTGCTGTGGGCAAACGCCAGCGCTTCACAAACCTGATGGAAATAAAACAGCGCTTCATCCAGCGGCAACGCTTTGTCAGGACGATGGCGGCAAAGTTCCAGCAAATCGCCGCCCGGCATGTATTCGATCACCAGGTAATGAAATGGAACGCCGCGCAAATCCGCAGCCGTGCCATGCCCAAGCCGCAAAATCACGTGCGGGTGGCGAACCGCATCCAGCGCAACCGCTTCATTCTGAAAATTTTCGACCAGGGTTCGTTCAAGATCGGGATCGGGCGTGCCTTGCAAACTGGTGTTGAGCGCTTTGATGACAACCGGCGCGCGACTGACCGCACGGTCGTACGCGACGAAAATTTCGGCGTAACTGCCACGGGTCAACCGCTCGTACACTTCGTAGCGGCCATCCACCAAACTATGTTCCAGTTTCAATTCAGGCATAACTGCGACTGGGGGACTGAGAGACGGAGAGACGGAGAGATCAAGGGACAGGGTTGGGAATCACTCAACGCGTTGTCCCGCTATCTCTCCGTCCCTCCTTCCCTCCGTCGAGATTATCCAACCGGTTTCGCCGTGCTTGCCGGTACAGCACCGGCAGGCGTTGGTGAAGAGGTGGGCGGAGCGTTTGGCGCCATCAACTTTTGCAAACTGTCGGCAGCGTTTCGCGCTTGGCCGATTTGCAAATACGCCATGGCGATGAACACCCATCCTTCGTCCAAATCCTGATTGTTGGTCGCTGCCAGTTTGAAATGGTTGATCGCCTCTTCGTATTTTTTTTCGGTGAAATACAGGCGTCCGAAACAGTAATGGGCTTCGGCATTGTTTGCATCGCGGGCAAGAATTGCATTGAGTTCCTGCCGGGCATCGTCCAGCCGCCCTTCGTTCAGCAGCGCAAATGCCGCAGCGACACCGGCATCGCGCGGCGAATATCGCAACAGGCGCGGTTGATCTTCTGCCAAAGGCCCGCCTGAACGGTTAACCACTCGCTGCAACGGCCCGCCAAAAAGCCCGCCCAGGATGAACCCGGCCAGCAAAGTCACAATCAAAACACTCATTCGCATAAATTTCGACATCTCGACTTTCTGCCCGGCGTCTTCCGCCTTGGCAATGTTGAAAACTTTTTTTCGGCTTGAAACCTGGGGCTGGTCTGCAACCGGCAAAGGATCGCTTGACTGGGGCGGTTCAGGTTCATCCGGGAAATCATCCGGCGCAGGCGGCAATAACGACTGCGCCGCCGCAGGAACATGGTTGGCGGCGGCGGGAGCTTCTTCCGTAACGATTTCAATTTCAGGCTCCGGCTCGCTCAACGAAATTTCGATTTTCTTTCTCGGCTTTTCGGCTGCTGCCGCGGCCACAGAAAACGCAGGACTTGCCGAACGCATGGGGCGTGTTTGTTCGTCAACGTACCCGCGTTCACCGAAATCCACGATGATGGCAGTCAGGTTGTCTTCCGCGCCTTCGTTGTAACAAAGCTGCTTGAAGGTTTCGCAAACGGTTTGCGGATGATTGCCGCTTCGCAGCAGGCGCTCCAACTGATCGTCGCGAATGTGCCGGGTGATGCCATCGCTGCACAGCAACAGCGTCGTCGTTTCGTCAACTTCAATTTCTATGATTTCGGGTTCGACATCGGAATCAGCTCCGATGGCGCGGCTGATGACGTTTCGGCGCGGATGCGTTTCGGCTTGTTCCGGCGTCAACCAGCCCTGGCGAACGGCTTCGTTAACCTCGCTGTGGTCTTCAGTCAGACGAACCAGGCCGCGTGCGTCGCAGCGATAAACACGGCTGTCACCGACGTGGGCGATGATGGCTCGATTGTCTTTGGCCGCTGCCAGGACAATCGTCGTCGCCATCCCTTCCAGTTCCTGATTCATCTCGGCTTCGGTGTAGATTTTCTGATTGCAAAGATCAATCGTTTCGTGCACCAACTTGCGCAAATCTTCCATGGGCAAATCGGAGCTTGCCGACGGCAACGGCCCATTGAATACCTTTTCAAAAACTTCCGTCACGGTTCGACTGGCTGTCTGCCCGCCGCGACGACCGCCGACTCCATCGGCAACGATGAACAAACCGCGACTGGGCATCGCCAGCAAATTGTCCTCGTTCGCCTGACGCTTCAGTCCCTTATCAGTAATTTGTCCAACAGTAACTTTCATCTTTCTGTAGTAGACAGTAGACAGTAGACAGTAGACAGTAGGTTTGTTGTCAGATTGTTTTTGTTTCTTGCGGTGAGCATCTTTGTAATCTCATTTTTGCGAAGCTATTGCGCTGATGTAAGAGTCTAGCATACGGCTGATTTCATCCAGTTTAGCAGCCACTTCTGCTGTTTCGGCGTACTCTAAATCCCTCGACAGAATCAGATAGTAACGACATTCTTCCAGTGACGCCTGAGCGATGTTGTAAAACCGGATTTTGTCTCCTTTGCCTTTCCGCTTAAAACCTTCAGCGATATTCGCTGGAACCGAAACTGCCGCCCGCCTCAATTGGGATGTCAGACTAAACAATTCATGCTTCGGGAAGTTTTCGGTGATTTTGTAAATCGTTAACACCCAAACATGAGCTTTCTTCCACGTCTCCACATCTTGAAAACTTTTCGACTTTGATCCCTTCCCGTCCTCCATAAAACACCCCACTAAACTCGCCCATTAAACTACTGTCTTCTGACTACTGTCTACTTTCAGAATTGTTCCTGTGAGAAATCGCCATCAACATTCCAAGCATAAAGAAACTCGCTATTAGCGACCAGCCTCCGTGGCTGACAAATGGCAGCGTGATGCCGGTCATCGGTAACATTCGCAGCACGCCACCGATGTTCACAATGGCCTGGAAGCCCAGGAACGCAGTCACCCCGGCGGCAATCAGTTTGGTGAACATATCACGCGCTTCGATGGCCGTCCGCATTCCCGCGACGACAACAATGATGAATGCAAAAATAATGATTGCTCCGCCGACAATTCCCATCTCTTCGGCGATGACGGCATAGATGAAATCCGAATCGGCAATCGGAACGGTTTCGGGATAACCCCGGCCAAGCCCTGATCCCAGCAGACGCCCGTCGCTGACGCCAAACAAGGCTTGCGAAGGTTGAAACGCGTATTTGTTATACCATTTTTCTTCATCTGTGTTGCCCGGCACACGGGGAGCTTCTTTGGCCCACCAATCTTGATCATCGCCGGGAGCAAGGCCGCCGTGACGCCACAAATAAAAACGCTGCTTGATGCGATCCGGCACACCTTCGTCAACGATGTTTTTCACGCGCTCGACCGCGCCAATCTGCGCGCCGTCGGTAAATGCATTGGTCACAGTGTTGTAAATACCAACCGCAAAGATCGAAACCGCCAGCAACGCAGCCATCAATCCAATCGCAATTGTCACTTGAGGCAATCGCCGGACGGCGACCACGTACAAGGTGACGTAAGCCCCCAGAAACACCAGCATCTGCCCAAAATCCTGCAGCGCAAAAAACGGCACAATCGGCAAGGCAGCCACCAACAAAAACGGCAGCACAAACCTCAACGGAGGAATGCCCCAATGCGTGCGCGACAGATTTCGATAATGGTCCGCCAGAA